>JAYWAN010000082.1:0-15065 GCA_043782405.1 Chitinophagaceae bacterium | reverse complement strand
CAAAGCTGCTGATCTTTTTACCCTTGCTATCTGTAATCGTACCAATTACAGCAAAGGGTATCCCCGATTGGTTATTGGTCTTGAACGCTATGCGGCAGGGGATATTTTCTATTAGGTCGCCGCCCTCAGGAAAAAAAGTTAAGGTGAACCTGTCTTTTGGTACTGTTGTGTTGGAAGGAGCTTTTGGATTGATGACCGTTATTGGTTTCAGGTACAGCTGTGCCGGGTCGAAATTGAGCATCCATGAGGTATATGCACGGATAAAGAGCTTTGAGTTGTAGTTGGAATCGGCCAGTTCAAAAAAAGATGCTGCACCGGCGCGGAATACGGGCATTGTTTTACGTTGTAATACTTTGCCCTCACTGTTGATCAATTCGGCGTAAACTGTTTTACTCACGAAGGTGGGAATGTTGAGCGCAGTGATATAGGCTTTGAACCAGATCGTTTCGCCGCTGTGGTAATAGGACTTGTCGAGTTGCAGGTAAATTTTTTCCTGTGGGTATTTGGCAGAAGATATATTTAATAAGGAATCGAATAATTGCTGTGCGGACAGGTTTAAGCAAGGGGTGGTTAAGATAAATAAGCTGAGGATTTTTTTTGTCATAGTGCTGCTAAAGGGCTACAATTTAGCGATTGTTAGCTCAGGGAGCAAAGCGGCGGTGATAAATAATATTAAAGAATGGTTAAAGAAACAATGGGCCAAAAGAAAGAACGCTAATGCTACAAGTGGTAAATTACGTGTACTAAAGGGACGACTAATTATCTCAACAGAAAATTCAACTCCTCACCCACCCTTAATTCCACTTGCACAAATGCACCATCCTTCCAGCTGAAAAGAAAAGCGTTAACCCTCCCCGTAAGTTGCAAGATGCCATGGTCCAATAACAATGCCGTGCCTTCAGGCAGTCCCACTACTAACTTTTGAGGATTGAGTTGCAGGAATTCCGCCAGCCGCTGGTTGCGTGTTTCGCCATTAAACCCGGCGATGGGCTGGTTATAATAATGCGGGTTTATCTGGAAGGGCAAAAACCCCAATGCAGTAAAACTACCCGGGTTAATGATGGGCATATCATTGCTGGTACAAATAGTAGCACCGGCAATATTACTTCCGGCGCTCCAGCCGATGTAAGGAGTACCGGCTTTTATTTTTTCCTTTACCAGATCCATTAACTGCAGCTGATACATATCATGCAACAGCTTAAAAGTGTTGCCCCCGCCTACCATTATAACATCGGCGTTTTCAATGATTGACCTCGCAGATGTATAGTTTACCGTTTGGAGAGTATAGGGATAGGCTGTTAATGCATGGCGCACATTATTGGCATAGGTTTCATGATCGGGATTCACAGATGCAAAGGGGATGAACGCAATTTTTAATGGGCTGTTGCCCAAGAATTTTTTGATCATCGGCACTGCAGTTTCCAGGTAAGCGCCATCGCCTTCGCGTGAACTGCTGAATAAGAGTAGTTTTGTTTGCAAGTGGAATTCGTTTTGGGGCAAAGCTTGGGTATTATTCTGAAAAATTTAAGCTTTCTATAAAATACTTTTGGGTCTCTTTATCAACAAAATAAACATAACAACCTTTCATTCCCCTGGTCATCAGGGTAGGGTAAGTATTTTTTATTAATGAAGAAAGCATTTCTTTGACAGAAAATAATCATGAGAAATGGATCGTGGTTCATTTTTTTGATAAAACTTTTGGCAACGAAACCTAAGAAACTTATCTTTGCCCTCCTTAAAAAGAGACGGATCGGTAGTTCAGTTGGTTAGAATGCTGCCCTGTCACGGCAGAGGTCGCGGGTTCGAGTCCCGTCCGGTCCGCAAAAAGCCCACCAAAATGGTGGGCTTTTTCATATTTATCATCCATTTTCTGGACATTTCCACTGTTTCCCGTCTTTTCTGGCCCAAAACTTTTATAAAAAAATTGTAAGCCCTAATTTTACAAACTATCTTCACCTAAGGCGGTTAATTAAACTTTATATCGCCATTATTTAATTGTAAATTTTTTACATGATCGAACTGAAAAAACGGCAATTCCTCGACTTTGAAAAACCCATCAAAGAATTATACGACCAGATCGAACAGATAAAGGTGACTTCAGAAAAGTCGAAGACCAATATGAGCGATGCCATCAGGTTGCTGGAAGAAAAGATCGTTGAAACAAAAGGGAAATTAACCGCCAATGTTACACCCTGGCAAAAAGTACAGCTGAGCCGCCACCCCGACCGGCCCTATACCCTCAAATATATCGCAAACATGTGCACCAATTTTATTGAAATGCACGGCGACAGGAACGTGAAAGACGATAAAGCCATGGTGGGTGGTTTTGCACAACTGGGCGGCGAAACAGTGATGATCATTGGTCAGCAAAAAGGTTCCAATACAAAAACAAGGCAGCTCCGCAATTTTGGTATGGCCAATCCCGAAGGCTACCGGAAAGCACTGCGATTGATGAAACTTGCCGAAAAATTTAATAAACCTGTTATCACTTTAATTGATACACCCGGTGCCTTCCCCGGACTGGAAGCGGAAGAGCGGGGACAAGGCGAAGCTATTGCCCGTAATATATATGAGATGATACGCCTGAAAGTACCCGTGGTCTGCGTCATCATTGGTGAAGGCGCTAGCGGCGGCGCATTGGGCATTGGTGTAGGCGACAGGGTATTTATGATGGAGAATACCTGGTACACCGTTATCTCACCCGAAAGCTGCAGCAGTATTTTATGGCGCAGCTGGGATAAAAAAGAAATTGCTGCCGAACAACTTCGTCTAACCGGCGATGATATGTTACACTTCGGCCTCGTAGATGGCGTTATACCCGAACCACTTGGCGGTGCCCACTGGGATTATGTGCAGGCTGCTGACATATTAAAAGATTACCTGCTTCCCGTGATAAAAGAATTAAAAGCCATCCCCCCCGAAGAAAGGATAAATCAAAGGATAGAGAAGTTTGGGAAGATGGGTTTTTGGGAAGAGTAGCAGATGTGCAAATGTGCGGATATGTAGATGTGCGGATATGCGAATATGTAGATGTGCTGATGAATAAAGAATAAAGGCAGAAACTACAAACTATAAACCAGTAATGTTAGTAACTACAAACAACAATCCACAAACCGAAAACTATCTTTGATAAAAGAACGATCTTATGCTTAAAGTAGGTGTTATTGGTGCGGGCCACTTGGGAAAATTTCACTTGAATAACTGGGCTGCCATTGAAGGCGTACAGTTGATCGGCTTCTGCGATACTGATGATGCCAATGCAAAACAAGTAGAAGAAAAATATACACTCACCCGCTTTACCAATGCTGATGCATTAATGGATGCCTGCGATGCCGTAGACATTGTTGCCCCTACCACCGCCCACTTCCAACTCTGCGAAACTGCCATAAAAAAAGGCAGGCATGTTTTTGTAGAAAAACCACTGGCCAATACTATGGACGAAGCCAGGGAACTGGTGAAACTGGCGAAGGAAGCCAATATTAAATTCCAGGTAGGACATGTAGAACGTTTTAACCCCGCATTTTTAGCGTTGAAAGATTTCAGCCTGCAACCCATGTTCATTGAAGTGCACCGGTTGGCGCAGTTCAATCCGCGGGGCACAGATGTAAGTGTGATACTCGACCTGATGATCCATGACATTGATATTATCTTAAGCCTGGTACAAAGCAATGTAAACTATATCAGCGCCAACGGCGTTGCCGTGATGAGTGATACACCGGATATTGCCAACGTACGCATTGAATTCGATAATGGCTGCGTTGCCAATCTTACCAGCAGCAGGATATCAATGAAGAAAATGCGCAAGATGCGCTTATTTCAGAAAGACGCATATATCGGCATCGATTTTTTAGAAAAGAAGACAGAGATCATCAAACTGAATACCCCCGGCGATAAAAATGTTTTCACTTTTGATATTGAGACCAACAGCGGTAAAAAAACCATCGCCATTGCCAACCCCAATATAAAAGAAGTGAATGCCATTAAACTGGAACTGGAAGAATTCAGGGATGCCATCGTAAATAATACCAATACACCCGTTACCATTGTTGATGGTTTCCGGGCAATGGAAGTGGCACACCAGATATTGGAGAAGATCGAGAAGGCGCAGCAGGGATAGGAGTTAACAGTTGATAGTTGACATTTCCGGTTAGAAGCTCATTTTTCACCATTGACTATTGACTATTGAATCAACCAAGAATAAATATACGATGGTATGCAGCCGGTGATCTACTCGCCGGCATTCTTGCCTGGGTAGCTTTTTATTTTATACGCGAACACATTTTAGGTTATGCTTTATTGACCGGCCGGAAATTTTATCTCGGCCTCTTTATTTTTCCGCTTGCCTGGCTGGCACTCTATCACCTTGCGGGCAGCTATACTAATATTTACCATAAATCGCGGTTGTCGGAATTCATTGATGTATTCGCCGCCACTTTCATTGGCAGTATCATCATCCTTTTCCTGTTTTTAATTTATGATGCTACGGGAGATTACAATATTTATTACAAAGAGTTTTTAGCACTGCTTTCGGCTCAAACCCTGTTCACTTTTTTTATCCGGCTCTTCTTTTTAAACAAAGCAAAGGCACAATTAAGCAAAGGCAAAGTTTTTTTTAATACGCTTATCGTTGGTACCGATAATAATGCCGCTGCACTATATGCTTCCATCACCGGCAATAAAGAAGAAACCGGCTACAGGATCTCCGGTTTCGTGAATACAAATGGCAATACGGGCTCGGTACTCCCTTCAGCGATCAATAATTTTGGTAAAGCAGATGATATTACTGCCATCATCAGCCGTCATGATATTGAAGAGGTAATCATTGCTGTTGAAAAAAAAGAACGCAACCAGTTGGAACTGATATTGCAACAACTGAGTGATAAAGCAGTAAATATCAAGATCACTCCTGATACAGTTGATATCATCAGCGGCGCTGTAAGAAGTGATAATGTGTTGGGCGTACCATTGATCGATCTCCATTCGGGTTTATTACCACAGTGGCAACAAAATATCAAACGTTTACTGGATATCATTGCTTCTGTTGCCGGCATATTAATATTATCACCTGTCTTTTTGTATATCGCAATAAGGGTAAGGCTTTCTTCAGCAGGCAACCTGCTTTACCTGCAGGAAAGAATTGGCTATAAGGGCAGGCCCTTTATCATGATCAAATTCAGGAGCATGATAACCGATGCGGAAAAACAAGGCCCCGAACTTAGCAGTGATGATGACTCAAGGATTACCGGCTGGGGAAAGACCATGCGCAAATGGCGACTGGATGAATTGCCCCAACTATGGAATATATTAAAAGGTGAGATGAGCCTGGTAGGGCCAAGGCCTGAACGCAAATTTTATATTGACCAGATCGTGAGCAGGCATCCCGAGTATAAATATTTGTTTAAAGTAAAACCCGGCCTCACCAGCTGGGGCATGGTAAAATTTGGTTATGCGTCCTCGGTACAGGAAATGATCGAGCGCATGCCCTACGACCTGATGTATATTGAAAATGTATCGCTGGCCCTCGACTTTAAGATCATGTTTCATACCGTAAGGATAATATTATCGGGGAAGGGGAAATAACAGTTACCGGCCAGCGGGTAAAAAGTTAAAGTGTATTGACCATTAACTATCCAACCCTGGCTCCTGATTCCCCTGATTTGATTATTTTTGATTAAATAACTCGTCTTGAAAAAGATATTAGGTTTAATTATACTCTTCGCCTGCCAACTGCCAACTGCCAACTGCCAACCCAACTACTGGCAACAGCAGATCAATTATAAAATAGACGTTACCCTCAACGATGTTGACAATACCCTCGATGCTTTTATAAAAATGGATTATTACAATAATTCGCCCGATACCCTTCATTTTATCTGGATACATCTTTGGCCCAACGCCTATAAAAATGACCGTACTGCATTTACCGACCAGACCTTAGAGAACGGCAGCACCGAATTCTATTTCAGCGATAATGATAAACGCGGTTATATCAATCGCCTCGATTTTAAAGTGAATGGCATTACAGCAAAAACAGAAGACCATCCCATTCACCAGGACATCATTAAATTAATTTTACCCAATCCCATTACGCCGGGTTCTTCAGCAAAAATTGAAACGCCTTTTCATGTAAAGCTGCCTTATAGTTTTTCGAGGGGCGGGCATGTGGACCAGGCTTATCAAATAACACAATGGTATCCCAAGCCGGCTGTGTACGACAGGAAGGGCTGGCACCCCATCCCCTACCTTGACCAGGGGGAATATTACAGCGAATTTGGTAATTATGAAGTACAAATTACCTTACCGAAAAATTATATCGTGGGTGCAACGGGCAACCTGCAGGACGAAGCAGAAAGGAAATTCTTACTGGCTAAAAATAAAACGCCCTACACTACACCATCAAAAAGAATTTTTAAAGGCCGGAAAGCGAAGCATGATACCAGTATCCCTTCAGCCAGGGAAACTAAAACACTTCACTACAAACAGGATAATGTGCACGATTTTGCATGGTTTGCAGATAAAGATTTTCGTGTTAGCCACGATACACTTAAACTGGCTTCGGGCAGGGTCATTGATGTATATGCCTACTACTATCCAAAAAATATGGATGAATGGGCAAACAGTACCAGGTTCATTAAAAACGCTATTCTTACCAAAAGCAAATGGCTTGGCGAATATCCCTACCAGGTAGTTAGCGTGGTGGATGATGCAGGGAAAGGTGGTGGCGGAATGGAATATCCTACCATAACTTTATTATCATCCGGTGGTAGTGAAAGATCGCTCGATTTTGTGATCAACCACGAAGTAGGGCATAACTGGTTTTATGGCATACTGGCCACTGATGAAAGAACACATCCCTGGATGGATGAGGGAATGAATACCTATTACGATAAACGTTATGCGCAGCAGCAATATGGCGACGATTCCCGTGACAGGCGGGTGCATATTCCCAATTTCATTAAGAAAAGATTACCCGATAATCCGGAGCATACCTTGCTGGAGACAATGATTGGTATTAAAAAAGACCAGCCCATTGAAACCCCTTCAGAAAAATTCGGTATGGTCAATTATGGTTTAGTAGCTTATACCAAAACAGGCGAATGGATGAAATTGCTGGAAGAAGAATTGGGCAAACCTTTATTCGACAGTTGCATGAAGGAATACTACCGGCGTTGGCAGAACAAACATCCCTACCCTGAAGATTTTAAAAAAGTAATGGAAGACGTGAGTGGCAAAAACCTGGATGTTACTTTTGCCCTGCTGAATAAGAAAGGTGAACTGAGCAATACACCCATAAAAAAAGATATCCGGTTAAGCGCCATTTTCAGTCTTAAGGAAACGGATAAACACCATTATATATTCTTTGCCCCCGCGATTGGTTATAATTTTTATGACCGCCAGATGCTTGGAGCACTGATCCACAACTATACCTTACCGTTATCTAAATTCCGCTTTGTTGTGGTACCCCTTTATGCAACCCAAAGTAAACAGTTCAACGGTATCGGCAGGATAAGCTATAGCTGGTACCCGGGCAATAACGGGCAAAAGGCCACGCTGGCACTTTCGGGTGCATCATTTACCGGCGATACATTTAGAGATTCAGTCAACACCATACACTACCAGCGTTTTTCCAAGATCGTACCATCCTTTAAATTTGTTTTTGCCAATAAGGATCCAAGGAGTACGATGGTTAAGTCCATACAAATAAAAACATTTATTATTGAAAAACAAGGCTTGCTCTTTAACAGGGATACTGTTCAGCAAATAGATATTGTTACCTATCCCACTGCCACAACTTATATCAATCAATTACAGTTTGCAATAGAAAATACCCGGGTATTGTATCCTTACAAAGGCGTGATGCAGGTAGAGCAGGGTAACGGTTTTTTAAGGGCCGCCTTCACGGGTAATTATTATTTTAATTATGCAAAAGGCGGGGGCGTTGACCTCCGTTTCTTTGCCGGTAAGTTCTTCTACCTTGGTGACAAGACAGTATTTAAACAATTTAAAACAGATGCGTATCACCTGAATATGACAGGGCCAAAGGGTTACGAGGATTATACTTTCAGTAATTATTTCATCGGTAGGAATGAATATGACCATTACCGTTCACAGCAGATCATGATCAGGGATGGTGGTTTTAAAGTAAGGACCGACCTGCTAAGCAATAAAGTGGGCAAGACGGATGACTGGCTCGCTGCTGTTAATTTAACCACTGATATACCGAAACAGGTAAACCCGTTCTCCATACTGCCATTTAAACTTCCCATAAAAGCGTTTTTGGATATCGGCACTTATGCCGAAGCATGGAAAAAAAATGCACAAACGGGGCGCTTTATTTATGATGCCGGCCTGCAATTATCACTGTTGAAAAATGTGATCAATTTTTATGTACCGCTTTTATACAGCAAAGTGTACAACAATTATTATAAATCAACCATCTCCGAAAAAAGATTCATTAAGAATATCGCTTTCAGTATTGACCTGCAGAATATCAGCCTGCAAAAAATCATGCCTCAAATTCCATTTTAAACTTGGAACTGCAATACCTCACATACGATGAAATTGATAAAGCCAAATGGGATGCCTGTATCGATAAGGCACCTAACGGTTTAGTATATGCGTATGCTGCCTACCTGGATGCCATGGCAAAACAATGGGATGCCATCGTATTAGATGATTATGAAGCCGTGATGCCATTGACCTGGAATAAAAAATATGGTGTGTATTATTTGTACCAGCCACCATTTACCGCAAGCCTGGGGGTGTTTGGCCATACCCTTAACGCCAACCTGCTGATCAATTTCCTGGAATCGATACCTGCAAAATTCAAATACTGGGATATTTCACTCAATCATGGCAATGTTTTCCGATTACCCGCTTTCAATCTATATCAGCGGGTAAATCATGTATTACCCTTGCAGGATAGTTATAACACCATATATGAAAAGTTCAGGGATAACATCAAGCGCAATATTAAAAAGAGTGAACAACTCTGTCTCGTTATAAAAGAGGATATTGAACTGGACCCCGTATTGGCATTGGCAAAAGAACAGGCTAGTCAGTTTGCTGCCATAACAGATATGGACCTCGGTAATTTCAAAAAACTTTATCAACACTTACACCAGAAAGAACAGGCCACTACCTACGGTGTATATACGCCGGCGGGTGAATTGATCGCTTCGGCAGTATTTTTCTTTTCACACAGGCGGGCTTATTATATTTTAGTAGGCAATCACCCCAATGGCAAAACTCTGGGCGCATCGCATGCACTGATCAATACTTTTATTAAGGATCATGCAGGCCGGGATATCCTGCTCGATTTTGAAGGAAGTGATATTCATAATCTAGCTTTTTTTTACAGCAGCTTTGGGGGAAAGGAAGAGAAATATGCAGGGTTGAAAGTGAACAGGTTGCCGTGGCTGCTGAAATGGATGAAAAAATAAAATCTGCCCAATAAGATTTTCTTATAAGGGTATTTCCAAACCTTACCCGTTTAGGTTCTTATGTATTGCTCCGCAATAATAAGATCGATCGGCAGGGTAATTTTTATGTTATCCGCCTCTCCTTCTATCAACTGTACTTTTAATCCATAAGCTTCCACTACAGTAGCTTCATCAGTGAATTTATCTTTGTAATCGATATTAAACGCGGGTAAAATTATTTTACTGTGAAAGGTCTGCGGTGTTTGCACCAGTTTTATATTATCCCGTTCCAGCGCTTCATTACCATCTTCTCTTACCAGTCGTACACTGTCTTTACTCCCGGTAACGGGAATAGCGGATCCCTGTTCAAGTGCAGCAGCATAGCACCGGTGTATGAGCCCCGTACTCACCAGGCAACGTACTGCATCATGTACAAAAACGATACTTTCGTCTGTTACCAGCTGTAACCCGTTTTGTACGGAATGGAATCTTGTCCTGCCCCCAACGGTGATCTGTATACGCTGGTAATCAAAGAAGGCATCAATGATCTCCTGCCCGGCAGCAACATATTCTTCGGATAATACCAAAATAACCTGGAGGTCGTCATAAGCTTTCAAAAAAGTATTGAGCGTATAATACAGGACGGGTTTGCCGTTTAACAATAAGAATTGTTTGGGAACAGGGTTGTTCATCCTGTTTCCTGTTCCTCCTGCAACTATGACTGCGAATTTTTTCATGGTGGTCAATGGTGAATGGACAATCGTGAACTGCTCCAAACTATTTAATCCTTATAAATCCCGATATACTCTTCTCCCTCACTGTTACGCATCCCCCTATACATTCCTGCACTGTTCAATACCATTGCAGTATTTCCTGCCGCATCAACGCCGATCATACCCCCTTCGCCGTTCATGGCCAATAATTTTTTATGCACTACTTCGTCCATGGCTTCCTGTAAGTTCATGCCCTTGTATTCCATCAGGCAACTTACATCATAAGCTGCAACAGCACGTATAAAGGGTTCTCCATGCCCTGTGCAACTGATGGCACAGGTTTTATTATTGGCATAGGTACCACAGCCGATGAGCGGGCTATCGCCGATCCGGCCGTATTTTTTATTTGTCATACCGCCGGTACTTGTAGCTGCAGCAATATCACCGTATCCATCACAGGCCACGGCACCCACGGTACCGAATTTTTTATCCTTCAGTAATTCTTCCAGTCCCTGGTGCGTATGATCGAGAGAATAATTATCACTGTCGCGGATTGCTTTCCACTGGTCATACCTGAATTGCGAAAAGAAGAATTCATCCGGTTCTAACTTTATCCCCTGCTTGATGGCAAAATCATTAGCACCCTTTCCGCTTAAGAATACATGATTACTTTTCTCCATCACTTCTGCAGCCAGTTCAATAGGATTGCGTACATTTCTAACACCCGCAACGGCACCAGCCGAAAGATCTTTTCCATCCATGATGGCAGCATCCATTTCCTGCACACCTTTTTTGGTGAACACTGATCCCCGTCCTGCATTGAATAATAAATTATCTTCCAATATCACAATGGCGGCTTTCACTGCATTGGTAGCAGTGCCCCCTTCTTCCAACACAGCATAACCGGCATTTACAGCATCATGCAAACCCTGCATATAAGCCTGCTCCAGTTGCGGTGTCATGTCTTCTTTTAAAATAGTACCGGCACCTCCATGAATTACGATTGAAAATTTTTGCATACGTAGTAGTGGGTATTAATAATACTCCCAAAAATATCTAATTTACCGCCATAAAACTTCTACAATTTTTCCGGAATGTTTAAACGCAAACTAACAACAGGCGAATTTGCTTTGATTCTTGTTAACCTGGTCTCTTTATATGGCGTCTGGTTCGAAGGATGGGATGCCCGGCAGGTGTTCCTGGTGTATTGCCTGGAGACCATTATCATTGGTGTATTCAATGTATTAAAGATGGCTGCGGTTACTATTTTTGTTAAGCCAAAAGAAGAATGGCAAAACGGGAGCAGCAATTCCCTGCAAAGCGGTTGGTTCTTTATACTTTTCTTTATTATGCACTATGGCATTTTTGTTTTTGTGCAAACGCAGATATTCTTTGCCGTAAGCGGGCTGGTAAAAGACAATTCCATATTCTGGAAATATGCACAAATACCGGCATTACTTGGGCGGGATGGATCGTTATTATTATTGATATTCGTTGCTTATTACCTTATGCAGACCGTTTATGAATTTTTTATCCGCGGCCGGTACAAGACCGTTAGCCTGGGCAGGCTTATGTTTGAACCTTATGGCCGGATCATCATTCAGCAATTTGTAGTTATCATTGGCAGTATATTCTTAACATTTGGTGCAGGAAAAATGTTCATACTGATAATGGTGATGGTGAAAATATTTTTTGAAGTGTTCTTCAACTTCGGGCGGATACTGGAGCAAACAGGAAAAAAAGGAACCGACAATAATACCTTAGCCGAGTAATTGGTTACACTCGGCTTTAAATTTAGCCGCATCAATGGCTATCGTACCTACTTCCTCACAAACCAGGCCACCGGCGATATTGGCCATTTCAGCCATCAGTGAAACGTCTTTAGTAGCAGCATATACCAATGAAGCTACGGCAATTACCGTATCTCCTGCACCGCTTACATCGGCTATATTGCGGATATGTGTAGGAATGATGGCTGCCTTATCGTCCTGCTGATAAAAAATACCTTTTTCGGATAAAGTGACCAGGGATATTTTATGTTGCAGCTTTTCTTCCAGTAAAACATGAATGTCTTTCAGTAAGTTGAGGCTTACCGTTTCATCAAGTATATTCAATCCTTCCTTTGCCTCTTTTAAATTGGGTTTAAAAATATCAGCACCCTTATATGCAAAGAAATTTTTTCGTTTAGGGTCAACCGTGACTATGATATGATGTTTTTTGCACAGTGTAATAATAGCGGCAATGATATTTTCGGTGAGCACGCCCTTATTGTAATCTTCCAATATCACCAGGTGCGGACTTTCTGCCGCAATAAAACTCTCAAAAGCATAGAGCAGTTTGTCTTCCTCATCTTTTACCAGGTCATCCGCCAGTTCAGCATCCAGGCGCATCATGTGCTGGTTTCGGCTGATGATGCGGATCTTATTGGTGGTAATGCGGCGTTCGCTGTGCACCAGGTATTTTGTATTGATATCATTTTGCTGCAGTAATTTCACCAGTTGCTCCCCGTCCTCATCTTTTCCCAAAACACTCAACACGCTTACAACTGCGCCCAATGAACGTACATTGAGTGCCACATTACCGGCACCGCCTATACGCTGTTCTTTTTTTGTTACTGCCACTACAGGTACGGGTGCTTCAGGCGATATCCTGTCCACCTTTCCCCACCAGTAAGTATCCAGCATCAAGTCGCCGATAACGGCCACTTTAAGTTGGTTAAACTGTTCAAATAATTTTTCGATGTTCACGGTATGAATTATGCGTTACTGTTTTTTTGATTGGCGATGGCCATATAATAAACGGGTATCCCCAGCAATACGATGCCCAGCCCGATACCTGCGTACAAAGGTTTCATGATGATAAGGAAGACACAGAAAACCAGGGCCAGTAAAATATAGATCACAGGCAGCACGGGATAACCGAATGCTTTATACGGCCTTTCCCTTTCAGGTTGTGTTTTACGCAACCTGAAAATGCCCAATATGGTGAGTGCATAAAACAATACCACCACAAATGCGATCATATCGAGCAGGTCGCCATACTTACCACTTACGCAAAGGATTGCCGCCATGATACATTGTGCCCACAATGCATATTCGGGCACAGCGTGTTTATTCAATACAGCTGCTTTTTTAAAGAATAATTTATCGATGGCCATTGCATTATATACCCTGGCGCCTGCCAGTATCAGGCCATTATTACATCCAAAAGTGGAGATCATGATCATTACAGCTATCACATAAGTACCGATATCGCCAAATATGGCCTGGCTTGCTGCTACGGCTACCCTGTCTTGCGGGGCAGATGCGATTGTATTCAGTGGCAATACACTTACGTACATGAGGTTGGCCGATACATATATAACGGTAACGATTAACGTTCCTAAGAATAAAGCAAGGCCGATATTTCGTTTCGGGTTCTTTACTTCGCCGGCGATAAAAGTGATATTGTTCCAGGCATCACTGCTGAAAATAGAGCCCACCATAGAAGCTGCAATGGCACCCAGTATGGCCGAACCGGTAACACCACCAATAATGGCACCTTCGGCATTTCTTGTTGTCATGTTCCAGGGATCGCTCCAGTTGGCATGCCATATGCTTCCTTTTGCAGCGAGTAAACCAAAAATGATGAGACCAAAAAGAGAAAGTAATTTTACAACGGTAAAACTCGTTTGTATCGTTTTACCGCCTTTTACACCTTTTGTATTAATATAAGTAAGCAGAACGATCAATGCAATGGAAACCACTTGTGCAGTATGGATTTTAAGTCCCCCTATCTGTAACAATACATTGGCATCATTCAATTCCAGTGCAGGAATAAAATAGCCGGCAAATTTACTGAACGCCACACCAACAGCGGCAATTGTTGCAGTCTGTATGACGGTGAAAAAACTCCAGCCATATAAAAATCCTGCTAAGGGATTAAATGCCTCTTTCAAATAAACATACTGGCCCCCGGCTTTGGGATACATGGCACTCAACTCTCCATAACTGAGTGCAGCCGTCAGCGTCATGAACCCGGTGATAAGCCATACAGCAATTAGCCAGCCTGCACTGCCCACATTGCGGGTGATATCGGCACTTACAATAAAAATACCGGACCCTATCATGGAGCCGGCAACGATCATAGTGGAATCCAGTAAACCCAGTGTTGGTTTAAATGAAGCAGTTTGTTCTGACATAGTATCCCGTTTATATCAGGACAAGATAAATAATTTGTATGGAATTACCGTTTAAGACCCTTCATTTTCGCATTCATCCCCCTGATGACATCGTTTGTGATATTGAGCGTGGAATCTTTGTATACCATATAATCGAGGCCGGTACCGGTAGTGAGGATATACATGTATTTTTTATCCTTATTATAGTCGGTTAAAAACTCTTTTAATTTTTTCTGGATATCATCCATGAAACTGAAACTCTTTTCACTCAGTTTCTGGCTGGCAGCCTGTTTCTTCCCATCGATCTGCTGTTGTTGTTGTAACAACATGGTCTGGAACTGCTGGGCTTCATCCTGTGTAATAGATGCTCCTTTCTTTAAGAAATTATCCTTTTGTACCTGCAGGCCGCGGTAACCATTTTCCTGTTCGGCCTCAATACTTTTTTGCTCTGTCTCCAGTTCTTTGCGCTTCTCTTTTATGTAAGTGATATTCTCGTTTAAGGAATCCAGTTCAACATAGGCGATGGGCGGGCGATTGCAAACGCTATCCTTAACCATTGAGCTGCCATTCATACCAACTGGTGACTGGCCTCCTTTTTTACCCGAAAAATTATAGTAGTACAGATACCCTACAGCTGCAATCAATAAAACATTAAGAATTAAGGATAAATTTTTCATCATGCACCTTTAATTTGGTAGCAATATACTCACAATCAGAGATTAGGCAATGATTTTACAAAAGTTTTAGGAAAGGGTTAACGGTGGAATACGG
>JAYWAN010000081.1:0-2141 GCA_043782405.1 Chitinophagaceae bacterium | reverse complement strand
TTTTGCATTCAACCAGCTAATCCAATCCTTCAATTGTTCAATGGCTGCCAATACTTTTTCTAAAATGGTTGTCGCCTCAGTAATAAAATTATTAGCAGTTGTTTTTGCGTCAGTAAGATCAATACCCAAATTTTCTTTTAGTTTTCTTTCCAATGTTTTTACCTGCAAATGTGAATCGGCAAATTGTTGTAAGTATTTTCCATGTATGGCGATAAAATTGTTTGCACCCTCATTCAGCTCTTTACCCATGCTATCCCGCCACTGTCTGGCACTGGTTGTACTGCCGGTTACAAGGATTATTTCCCGGTTTATATGAATCACGGTATTTGAAATAAGCACCAGTTGCGGCCAGTTACATTCGCCGCCTTTCCAAAGAAATCCAAGCAGGGGAATTAAGAAGGGCTCATTCCGGTCAATTACCTGCTGCACTTTTTGGAAGGCTATAATTTGTTCCAGTAGCGGGGTGATTTCGGTAGGTTCAATTTTGCCATTTAGTGAAAGAATTTTCAGCGCATTCTTCACATTTTTTTGTTGAAGGTATTTTGGCAAAAACCATTTGGTAGCAGCAATATTCCATTGCATCAATAATTCAGCAGCATTTACTGTTAGAATGGTTTGCTGAAATTGTTTCAGTAATTCAGTCCGCATTCCATCTCTTTTATTGCCTTCTTCACACAACACAATCAACTGCCCCAACACCTGTTCCACATTATCTGTGGTGAATATCGATGCAGGGATATCAGGCAATGTGGTTAATAAACGGGCAATGCTGTTCAGTGAATCAAATTGCTCCCGGTTAATGATTGGAGTAGTTATTTGTTGTTTGGCACAAAGCGTTTCACATGCAATACCATAGCTTTTATACACCTTTATTATTTCGCTTAATAATTCCTTTGATTCATTTTTAAGTTGCTGGGAATAGACCTTTGTAGTTACTGGTTGCAGGGGATGATTGTACGGATGCGGCAGGAGGGAACCTGCGGCCTGTATTTCTTCGGCCAGATCATTCCAGTGCGTTACATCGGTTCTGCTAAGTGTTTCAATTGCAGCATCCGAAAATTTTATTTCGTTTGGTATCGCTTCCATTTGTGCATCTGTAGAGAAGCAATCATACACCGAAAATCCGAAAGGATATTTTTTATGCAGTGCCAGCACATACCCATTCAATTCGGCCCTGATAAGATGGATGCGTTCTGCTTCCGATCTGTAATTTTCAGGAGCAATTATTTTTGTTACAGCAGATGTTCTTTTCAGTTGTTCCAGTACAGCAGATTTCCTGGATTTATTGGAATGCAGTTCCAGGCAAAATGGACCAAGTCCAATTTTTTCCAACCGGTCTCTTACCACCGAAAGTGCCGCCATTTTCTCTGCCACAAACAATACCTTTTTTCCATTGTACAAGGCATTGGAAATAATATTGGTGATGGTTTGCGATTTGCCGGTGCCGGGTGGACCGTGCAATACAAAACTTTTATCTGTTACAGATTCTGTGATGGCTTCCAACTGCGATGAATCTGCACTGATCGGCAGAACGATGGTGGCCGGATGATGCAGCTCATCAAAGTTGCTGCTGTCGGATATGAGTTCGGGAATATCCCATTCTATCTTGCCTGAAATTAAACTGGCAACAATTTTATTTTGCGATAGTATCTCCGAGTTTTTATGAATGTCATTCCACATGATAAACTTGCTGAAAGAAAAAATGCCCAGGAATATTTGTTCCTCTACATCCCAGCGTTTAATGGCCATAATGCCCTGCCGGATAATATTGAATACCATTTTTAAATCAACACCGCTTTCATCTTTAGGTAAATTTTCCACTCCGCCGATATTGATACCAAAGTCTTGCCGGAGCATTTCAAGCAGGGTGATATTCATCATCGTTTCTTCTTCCCTGGTTCGGATAACGTATCCTTTGGAAGCAGATTTCCGAACGATCTCTACCGGCATTAATAAGATGGGGGCATAGCGTGGCCGCTCACTCTCCGGTGTTTCATACCACTTTAGCATTCCTAAAGAAATGTATAAAGTGTTGGCACCATTTTCATCTAGTGATAATTTGGAAGACCTAAACAAATGCGTAAGGCTGGCATTGAGTTCATTTTCTAAAAGATAAGACCGAAGTCGCTTTTGAGTAAATT
>JAYWAN010000080.1:0-15107 GCA_043782405.1 Chitinophagaceae bacterium | reverse complement strand
AACCCGATTTCAAATTTGTGGTGATAGAAAAATTCTTATCCGTGGAAAATGAATTTGCATTGGGAGAAGGGTTGTTATTGCAGGCTTATTTTAAATTAAAAGACCTGGGGCTAAGTGATGAAAAAGCATTCGGACTTGATAAAAGTGATGTGGTAGTGGAACACGTACCACTCATTTACCAACCCGTTCAAAATATTGACCTTAAAAGAAACATAAAAAAATAAACATGAAGAAGATCCATAAAATTAAATTATTGGCTGTAGTTTGTTTGCAATTAATGGTGAGCGTGGCAACAGCACAAACTGATTCCCTGAAAACAAAAGCACCTAAAAGCGAACCCTTTGCCTGGGGCGATTTTGGCTGGGTACAGGGCAATAACCGGCAGAAGAATTCATTGCTGGATTCCAAATATTTTACCGGCGGCGTAACCATCGATTGTAATTACAATTATTCTTTCAATCGCCCGATCGATCATACCAACAGTGGTTCTACTGCTACTTTCCGCAGCAATGAGTTCAATCTTTCTTATATAGAAGCAGGCGGAGAATTTCATGACGCCAAAAGCGGGGCAAGGGCAAAACTGATGTTGCAGTTCGGCACCAGGGCCGCGGGTATTCCAAGAAATGATAACACACCGCTTCGCGGGCAATATGATTTGTATAATGCCCTTCGTTATGTAACGGAAGGTTATGCAGGTATACACCTGAATAAAATGCACGGCATTAATATCGACCTGGGAATTTTCAAATCTTACGTGGGTTTACTTTCCTATAATAATTTCGAGAACTGGAATTACCAACCCTCATACACCAGCGATAACACTCCCTGGTTCTTTACAGGAGCAAGGGTACAAATGTTTCCGACAGATAAATTAAAAGTGGAATTGTGGCTGGTGAACGGCTGGCAAACTTATGGCATGTTCAATGAAATGCCGGGCATCGGTTACCAGGTAATGTGGCGGCCAAAAGAATGGGCTTCATTATTATCAAGTTCGTATGTAGGCTGGGATACACCCAATGAAAAAACTAGGTTGCGTTTTCATACCGACAACAGTGCGGTGATCCGTTATTACGATCAACCCAACCACAAAGGCATTTCGAAAGCTGCTTTTTCCTTTACAGCCGACCTGGGATTTGAAAATGGCGGAGGTGTAAAAGCATTCAAGGGAGACAGCAGCAAACCCACGCAGAATTTTAAAAGCCTGATGTTTTATAACCGTTGCTGGTTTGGGCAAAAACAGCAGGTAGCCTTTACCGTGGGTGGTGGTTATATCAATAATCCCGGCCGCTATCTTGCCTTATTGCCTGCCGGCAATGGCGTGCTTACACAAAACCCCGGCGATAAATTTGAAGGATGGGATGCATCTGCCGGTTTCCAGTATATGCCCAATGAATATCTGACCTTTGGTGCAGAGTTTGTGACAAGACATACGAATGTTCCTTATTTTTCCGGTCATGGTGGTGTTACATCTCCCAATGGATGGAACCCGCCGATAGGTAACCCCACAGGTTATACAGCAGATCTGGTGAAAGATGAGAACAGGTTGATATTCTCAAGTATTTTCAGGTTTTGATCGCAGGTAAACTTTGGCAAAGTTTTAATTCTTATAAACTACCAGCGGGGTATTGTTAACCGGATTATTGATGACTGCAGTTTGCACATCAAATACTTTTTCTATCAGGGCTTCACTGAGTATATCAATTGGTTTGCCTTGTGCAACCAGTTCGCCCTCTTTTAAAAAAAATAATTTGTCGGCAAATTGTATGGCCAGGTTAATATCGTGCATCACTGCAATCAGGACAGTATCGTTCCTTGTAAATTCCCGGGCGATCTGTAAAAACTCCTGCTGGTAATTGATATCAAGGCTGGTAAGTGGTTCGTCTAAAAAAAGGTAACGGCAACCGTTAGTTGGCTTTTCCCATATCTGTGCCAATACCCTGGCATACTGCACCCTTTGTTTTTCGCCGCCGCTAAGCGTTAGGTAATTTCTTTCCCTGAAAGCCTGCAGGTTCATCTTCTCGATCACTTCATCGCAGATGGTAATATCTTTCTTATTGGGGTTAAAAGTAAAATGCGGGTATCGTCCCATCATCACCACTTCATCAACCATCAAAGGAAAATTCAATTCCGGTTGCTGGCTCATTACTGCCCTTTTTTTGGCCAGTTCTTCTTTCTTTATATCCCCGATCTTTTTATCTTCATACATAACGGTACCTTCAAAGTGATTTACTTCGCCACTGAATATCTTTAGAAAACTGGATTTACCCGAACCATTGGGCCCAAGTATCATATTGAATTCTCCGGGATGAAATTCAACATTGATATCACTCAGAATCAGCTTTTTTCCGATGCTGTAATATATGCCTGTTGTCTTAAGCATTATATCCTCCTTTCTGGTTCAGAATATTGAACTTCTTTAAAAGAATGATAAAGATGGGTGCACCTACCAGGGAAGTAATGATGCCGATAGGCACTTCAGCAGGCGCCAGTACAAGTCTTGCGCACATATCTGCCAATACCAATAATGTAGCACCAAGTATCATTGATGCAGGCAACAGTCTTTTATTATCGCTTCCGATCAGTAGCCGCAATACATGTGGTACGATCAGTCCCATAAAACTGATCACGCCAACAAATGCAGTGGCAACAGAAACCATTGCAGTATTCAACAGCATGATCCTTCTTTTTAATTTATCAGGATCTACGCCTAAGTAACCGGCTTCTTCTTCGCCCAGTAATAAGGCATTCAGTTGTTTTGAATAACGGACAGCAATGCTGAAAATAATTGCAGCCACCGTACCCACCAGGAAAACCTGTTGCCAGGATGCACCCGAAAAAGTTCCCAGGTTCCAAAATGTAATACTCCTGGCCTGGGGATCACGGGCTATATAACTCATAAAACCGGTGCCGCTTAAACAAACTGCATTTACTGCAATACCGATCAACAACAGTGACATGATAGAAACCCGTTTGGCATTTTTTGCCAGGGAGTAAACCAGGTAAGTGGCCAGCAGCGCTCCTGAAAAAGCGGCTAAGGGTAACAGTAAGGAACCTACATAACTCTTAAATTCGGGGCTGAATTTCGCTGCCATCACAAAAACAATCGATGCTCCAAGGGCTGCACCCGCACTGGTTCCTACCAATCCGGGTTCTACAATCGGGTTCCGGAATAACCCCTGCATTAAAACACCACTTACCGATAAAATAGCACCTGTAATGGCACACAGTAACACACGGGGTAGACGCAGTTGAATAAAAACCCCTTCATAGATATTCGCCGGGCCTTTACCCTGGAAAAAATGCCGGATACCCGCAAACATATCTCCCGGTAAAATATGAACAGCGCCGAATGCAATAGCACAAAGCATCACTATCACCAATAGTGCAATCAATACAGGGAAGAAAAATTTATTTTGTCTCAGCACTTGCAGATGGATGAAGCAGGTTCATTAATTTAATGATGTTTTCTCCCGACCTTGGCCCAAAATAGATGAGGTCGTGTTCTTCAAAACGGACAACTTTTTTATTTTTTCCTGCGTTGGTCAATGCAACGCCAGGTACACTGCTGATGAATTTATCCATGCTTCCCATCCTGTCGAAACCAAAATCGGTAGCAATGATAATATCAGGGTTGGCTAAAGCTACGGCTTCTGCACTCATTTCCCTCGAACCTTTTCCATCATAGGTAGCCACGGCACACCCTGCTAGCCTGATCATCTTATCTCCCACACCATTCCTTCCGCTCATCACAAAATAATTATTGTTGCGCAAGCCAAAATGAATGATCATTACCCGTATAGAATCTTTTATGTTCCTTGCCATCAATGAATCGGCTGCTTTTGCAATATCAGTACCCATTTTGTTTATTATTGAATCTGCTTTTGCTTCCACACCAAAAAACTTACCCAGTTCTTTCAACAATAATTTTGCACTGTCGATGGTATTGGCACCACCAAAGGCTTTGATATTAAGTCCGGCTTCTTTTATTTGCGGTAAAACATTTTCGGGCCCGATATCATTGCTGTGTATCACCAGGTCGGGGTTCATTGAAATGATGGGTTCAGCAGCCAATGCCCTGTGGTAACCCACTGTTTTCAATAGTTTGGCACTATCGGGATACGTGCTGCTCAGGTCAACTGCTACAATATCATGCCCTTTGCCCAATGCAAAAACCATTTCGGTAAGATGTTTCGACAGGCAAACGATGCGCATATCCTTGGTGCCATCAATTTCCTTATTGCCAAAACGGCCACAGGAAGAAAGGAGGATAAATGCCAGCGATGCAATTGCTACTATTTTCATGTTATGATTTTAAAAACTTTGGCAAAGTTGCTTTATGATCAAGCACTTTGCCAAAGTTTAACTAATCTATTTAATATTGTACTTCAGGTTTATTCCTCCAAAAACATTGGCAGTATTTGGACCGGCTATATAACTATCGGGGAACTGGTTAACAAAGATCATGATCGGGTACTTGACGTTAGCGATATTAGTGGCTGCAAAGTAGGCGTCCAGATCAAAATGCCCAAAACTATGCTTATAACCCAGCTTGGCATTCAGCAAACTGTAACTACCTATATGATACAATGCACTTGTTGTAGTGTAAGTTGCATAATTGGATGTATACGTCGTTTTTGTACCCAATGTTTCACCGGTATTGGTGCCCAGGGATGTGACCTCTTGCTTGTCTTTGTAAGACCAGGTTGCATTGGCATAGAAACCAGGCCTGGTGGTTACGTCAACACCAATATTAAACACATATTTTGGAACCCCCGGAACTGTGTGGCCGCTGTAATCTTTAACAACAGCTGAATCTTTTGTTGGAGTCACCACACTTTTTACAGTTGACTGAAATACAAAATTTTTATAGGTATAATCCGAATAAGTAAAGTTTACAAATGGCGATACATTTGTAAAAAATCCTTTCTCCGATTCCAAAGCGGTGTACTTAACAGATCCTTCAATTCCTTTGTCATCCTGTTTGCCGCCATTTACCACATAGCTGTACAACGTAGCGCTGTTATTAGGATTAGGAACTGCAATCACCGTCATTTTATTGGAGAATACCGCATCAAAAAATGCCAGTTGATAAACCAGTTTATTTTTCAGCAAGGAGCCCTTGGTCCCCATCTCAAACTGATTACCTATTTCAGGTTTTAAATGATTGTTGAGAATTCCCGTAGCCGAATTGGTGGCAGAATATGGAATAAACATATATGATGTTACCGGCGCCTTGTATCCTTTGCTGTATGATACATAAGCAGAGAACTGTTTATTGAAAACTTTGTTTATTGCAAGATGCGGAGAAACCATTCCTTTGTAAGAAGTATCAAAATGAGTTGGTTTGTTCACTACATAAAACCTGTCATCCAATACAAGCTTCATATTACTTAGGCCAACCCCGGCAGTGATAGAAAGGTCCTTGGGTAACGCCAATGTCCACTCGGTAAATAATGATGTTGTAGATGTTGTGGTGTAAATATTTGAGGTCATTGCGTTGATGATCCAGTAATATGGATTACCCCAGTACCAGTTGGTGGCGGTATCTCTCGGATCTTTACCCATTCCGTAACCAATGATAGTTGCATTCTGCCGCTGGGTTTCTACACCGGTAAGGCCATTCAAACCAATATTATTTTTTAAATTAAATTTAGTAGTAAACGTTGAACGAAGTCCAAGATTCGTAGAGGCTTTATCTGTCCAGCCACCTGCCGAGCTTACATTGCTATTAAAGCCTGTGCCATACACTGCAGTCATATTCGACAACCAGCTATTAAAATTATAAGTATGTCCAATACCAACTCTTGCAGTATATACCTGGCTATGACCGTTTCTTTTTATATACTCCATGTTGCCAACAAAATTCTTTGACTCATATTGATCGATCGTAAGCTCACCACTTCGTTCATCATAACTGTTGGTATAGCCGCCATACACATTTATACTTTGTTTGGCATTGGGTTGAAAGTCGCCGGCAATATTTACAAAATCTTTGTGCGACTTGTTATGAATAGTATACCCACTTGTTTTTTGATGTCCATAGTTCAATAACAATGAAGAATGATCTCCGCTCATTTGGAATTGTGTAGTAAAACGCTGTAAACCGTAATTACCAATTAGAACTTCCTGGCCTATGGAAGTCTTTCCTTTTTCGGGTTTAATGGTATTGAGGTTAACAGCCCCTGCAATAGCAAGGCCGTATAATGTTCCTGCCGGGCCTTTTACTATTTCTGTATTGCCGATGGAACCATAATCGATATCATCAAGTGTAGTTATCCCTTCCGCATCCGTAACCGGTATCCCATTCAAATAAACTTTGTAACCCTGTCCGTCAAAATTACTGCTCACACCTCTTGTACCCCTGGAGCCATTACCATATCCGCGGATATTGATCTGCTGTCCGGATGATACGGCCCTCCTGTTCATGGTAACACCTGGAATATTTGTATTGATTGCATCATCAAGGAACAAACCATTACCCCTTTTTAATTCGGTGGTAGACAATTTTGCAATAGAAGATGGCTGGTATAAAATTGATTTATTAAGGTTTGAAGTAGCCGTTATTTCCACTGCATCCATATTTTCGCTTGAAGGATTGAGCGAAACTGTGATATTATCATTGCAATTAGCTATGAAGTGTTTTTTTGTTTGATAACCGATGAAAGAAACGGTTATTTCAGATGATTTACTGCAATCAATGGAGAACGCTCCGTCTTTATCAGTTGTAGTTCCGCCTTTTCCCGAAAAACTTACTGTTGCGCCATATAACGGACTATTGCTATTGGCATCAACTACTTTACCTTTTACTTTCTTTTGTGCTGTTGCTGTAAAGAATAAAAATGTAAATACTAACGCAGATAAAATTATACGTTTCATGATATATATGTTTAAGAATAAAAAAATGGAATAGTCATAATGTTCATTACCATACCCATGTGCATAGTAACAATGACTGATTAAAATTAATAGAGAAAGATACTAAGCCCGGGGAGGGAGGGCATTCACTTCCTGTACAGAAGAGAGCAGGGCAACATCAAAACCAATATGTTGCAGACTTAGATTATTGATAGAATAAATTATCTTTTCAGTTGAATGTAAAATATAATCGGCCCATTGAAATTTAATGGTATGCTTGCCGGCAGCATCACTGGTATTGGCATCGCCGCCCGATTTTACCATTTTAGCCATATCCTGCACAAGTTCATGTTCCTTTTTATCATTCAAACAATATAAAAAGGTCTTACCGTTTATTTTTTTAATACTGGCAACATCGTATAGTTTACCATCGAGGTAGAATTCTTTTCCCGGTTCCTTCCAGTTAATGGCTGCTGCATGGTCTTCCTGGATGATCTGTTCTAATAAATTTTCGGATAACCCTGCCGATAACTGCTCCTGCATTTCCTGCCGTAACTTAGCACGTTGGGCAGCATAGTAAAAATAATAGCCTGCCTGGCTTAAAAACAGCAGTGATATTAGTGATATGGCGATACTCTTTCGCAAGAAAGTATTGGTTTGGCCCGCAAATTATGAAATTTAGCAGGAATCAAGCATAGTTTTTATGCTTGCCTTTAGAAAAATTTAAATAAACAGGTGATTTCCAGCCTGTTTTTATCATAACAGTGAGGATTTTAATTTGTCCGAATGAGGTCAATTCATCTTTTTTCCATTAACCATTTAAATGGCCGGTAAGGTTTTTCGGGTTGAAGATTGAATTTGGTAATACTGTTTTTCTGGATATACGACACGGCTTCATCAACTGAATCTGTGACCAGGAATAAATTTTCATCGCCCGGGGAAATAGTACCCTCTATTTTTAAACGGTCAATATGTGCCAGCAGGTCCTGGTGAAAAGCCCGGTCAAATATCACGATCGGAAATTCACTGATCATCCGCGTTTGAATTAAAGTAAGTGCTTCAAAATATTCATCCATGGTACCAAAACCTCCGGGCATTACCACAAAGGCATAAGAATATTTGATCAGTAATGTTTTGCGTACAAAAAAATATTTGATGTTTACCCACTTGTCTAGGTAAGGATTGGGCTGTTGCTCCATTGGCAAAACGATATTACATCCCACACTTCTTCCCCCCACCGCTTTAGCACCTTTGTTGGCCGCTTCCATGATACCGGGGCCGCCGCCTGTCATGATGGTAAAACCAAGTTCAGCTATGCGGCCGGCAAGTTCTTCTGTCATTTCATAATAAGGATGCCCGTCTTTAAATCTTGCAGAACCGAATATGGTAACACAGGGGCCAACAAAATGCAGGGCCCTGAACCCTTTGATGAATTCAAATAATACTTTTATTGAAAAAAGGAATTCTTTCCAGCGGTTTTGCGGGCCGGCTAAAAATTTTATCTCGGCTTTTACCGCGGGTTTGGTTACTGGTGCAGGCATAGTGTTCAATTCAACTCAAACCTACCGCTTTTTTTAATTCGATCAGTGAATCACAAATTATACATCACGGCCAGCTCTTTAAGTTCGAGGATATTATTAACCCCAAGTTTTTCAAATAACCGGGATTTGTGTGTGCCTACAGTGGAGGTATGAATATTTAAGGAATGTGAGATATCGCTGACCGTTTTCCCGGATAACAACAATGAAACTATTTCAAATTCTTTGGGAGAAAGTGAATTGAACGGATTACCTGGTTTTCCCGAAAAAGTATCTTCTGCCAGTTTACTTGCCAGGGACTGGCTGATGTATTTCTTATTATCCAGGATAATATTGATGGCGGCAATGATTTCCTCCAGCGGGGCTTCCTTGGAAACAAAACCCATAGCGCCGGCATTGATAAATCGTTTGGCGTAGATGTTTTCGGGGCTCATGGAGAAGACCAGTACTTTGGCCCCGGGATAATTGTTACGGATATATTCCATTAAGCCAAGCGTATCTGTTTTTGGCATTTGAATATCCAGGATGATCACATCGTATTGATGGTCTTTAAGTTGTTGGGTAACACTTTCTCCATCAAAAGCCTCATGAATTTCCGCAGGTTTATAGATCTGTGATAAAAGCGTTTTTATCCCCGAACGAACAACAACATGGTCATCTACAAGTAAAAATTTTTTCATCTCAAGAGCAAGGTTAAAGGTATAGTTGGGCAATGATGAAGATATAATTAATTTCAGTAAAACACCAACATTAAACCACATATTTAGCTATGAAAAATGCTTGTAGTAAAAACACTACGTAGATGGTACAGCCTTTCTTTAGGAGTAATACTATTTCACTTAAGGAACCCGCTCCGGAAGATCTGATTTGTTGTTCATTTATACATAGCTGTTATGGCGTAAAAAGTTGCAGACCGGTTGGTGAATTTCCCTGCATGGGCATAATCGTATCATTGATCTGCTATTCATAAAGTTCTTTCTTACCGGTATTTTTTGTATTTTACAAATGCGATCTGGAATGGAATTAAAATGATATCGTTGTTTTTTATAAAATTTATCATGGTGTTAAAGTAATACCTGGAAATTTATTAAATGAAAAAATCAAAACCCGTTAACACCGGCTCCCCTATCAACCTGGCCGATACTTTACCCGTCATTCTCCATAGTTCCAGGGAAAAATATAGTGTGCTGGTTGAAAATTCCAGTCATGCTTTTTTTCTTGCCACCCCCAACGGCACCATTTTAGAATCGAACAGGGCTGCATCTTTTATTTTCGGTTACAGCAATGAGGAGTTTAAAAAAATAAAGCGGCAACAGATCATTGATCATACGGATGCCAATTTTCTTGCTGCGCTGGAGAAACGTGCAAAACAAGGATATATAACAGCAGAAGCGACAGGCATCCGCAAGAACGGTGAAAAATTCCCGGTTGAATTTTCTTCCGCTTATTTTACGGACGATAATGGCAACCTAAGAACCAGTACCCTGTTAACAGATATCAGTGAAAGAAAGATCGCCGAATCAGCCATGAAGGAAAGTGAGCAGCGGTATAAAATCTTTTTGCAGCAAAGTTCTGAAGGTATCTGGTGTGCAGAGATGGATGAACCGATGCATATCGAAACTCCGTTGGAGGAAATGATCGCCAATTGTTATAATAATTCCTTTATTGCTGAATGCAACGATGCTTTTGCTTTAATGTATGGCTTTACAAATGCTACAGAAATGATCGGCATGCCATTAAGCAGGATAATGCCAAAGGAAAACCCGGTAAATATTGAATACCTGGTAAAATTTTTCAGTAATGGTTTTAAAGTAGCAGAAGAAATAAGTTACGAGTATGATAAAGATGGCAAACCGTCGGTATATGTCAATAATATGGTGGGCATTATAGAAGGTGATTTTATTAAACGGGCATGGGGCATACAAAGGGATATTACGCGGCAGAAAAACGCAGAGATCGAATTGCTTAAAGCCAATGAGCGGTATAACCTGATAGCCAGTGCCACCAACGATGCCGTGTGGGATTGGGACGTTTCGTCAAATACCATTTGGGGAAATGAAAGCTATAACCAGTTACTGGGCATCAATACCAGGAGCGGTATTAATGATTATGATGCATTCCTGGCCAAATTACACCCGGATGACAGGACAAGAATAATCACAAACTTTAATAAAGCTGTGTTGGCACAGTCTTGTACACTTACGGAAGAATTTCGGTGTAAAATAACAGATGGTAGTTATAGGATTTTCTACGACAGGGCACGCCTGTTATATGACAGTAATGGTAATTTATACCGTATGTCGGGTGCCATGCTGGATATCACGGAAAGAAAAAGAACAGAACAGGCCCTGGCAGAAAGCGAGAATCACCTGCGTACCATTGTTCAAACAAATCCCGAATGCATCAAGTTGCTGACTGAAGATGGTATCCTGCTGGAAATGAATCCGGCGGGCCTGGCCATGATAGAAGCAGATAATGCCGCACAGGTGATCGGTAGGAAAATTACAGAGATTGTAGTACCACAGCACCGGGATGCATTTAATAAACTGCATAAGGACGCATTTAAAGGGAAGACCGGGAAACTGGAATTTACAATCACAGGTTTAAAAGGGAAGCAACGCCACCTGCAGACACATGCGGTGCCTTTAAAGAATGCCGATGGAACGATCATCGCTGTATTGG
This sequence comes from Chitinophagaceae bacterium, assembly GCA_043782405.1. Classification (GTDB taxonomy): domain Bacteria; phylum Bacteroidota; class Bacteroidia; order Chitinophagales; family Chitinophagaceae; genus Ferruginibacter. Next base: position 4,032 of record JAYWAN010000080.1, on the reverse strand, counting down.
GCATCACACGTGATATCACAGAAAATAAAAATGCCGAAGCCCTGTTGCTGGCATCCGAAGAGCGCTATCGATACCTGTTCAATAATAACCCGGCAAGTATAATCATCTGGGATATTGATGATCTTACTATCCTTGAGGTAAATGAAACAGCGATTGATATCTATGGGTATTCAAAGAAAGAATTTCTCCAATTATCCGTACTTGACCTGCGCCCTGAAGATGAACAGGCTAAATTCCTGGAAATTGTTGGCCAGGCACGCCAAAGTGAATTTAATAAAAAAACAATGACCTGGCAGCACCTTACAAAAAAAGGTGTGGTGATCATAATGGAAATATCTTCCCATGCCATCAATTATAATGGAAAAAATGCCATACTGGCACTGGGTAAAAATGTTACAGATAAAATTTTACTGGAAAACAGCCTTGCAGAAGAAAGAAAGATACGCCATCAGCAAATAACCGATGCCGTTATTACCGGGCAGGAGAAAGAACGCTCGCAGTTGGGAGAAGAACTGCACGACAATATCAACCAGATACTGGCCACAACACGGCTCTATATCGAATGTGCCCTTACGGAAGATACCTTAAGAATGGAACTGATCAATGACAGTAAAAAAATGCTGGAAAAAGCCATGCTGGAGATCAGGAAATTATCCAAGACCTTATTACCACCTTCATTGGGCGAAATAGGTTTACTGGATGCCCTCGAAGACCTGATTGAAAACAGCAAGGAAGTAAATGACCTGCAAATTAAAACAGACTGGAGTAATTTTTCAGAGGATATATTGAGCGAAAAATTAAAACTAACCATCTTCCGGATCGTGCAGGAGCAATTGAACAATATTATCAAGCACTCACAAGCAGCAACTGCCCTTATCAGTCTCAAAAAAATAAATAAAATAATCCGGTTGAATATTAAAGATGACGGCATTGGATTTAATACTGCAAGCAAAAGAAATGGGGTTGGATTAAGGAATATCACCAGCCGGGCAGAAGTGAATAACGGTACGGTAATGCTTGAATCGCAACCCGGTGCCGGGTGTAAACTAGAGGTCAGTTTTTCTATTCCCGAAAGAACAAATAAAGACGACTGATCAGCTCCCTGCAGTTAGTTTTTTTGCCGGTTTTCCAATGGTTAGTCCCTGTACAAGTATGGAAAACACCACCACTCCATAAGTGATCACCACAAATTCATCTTAAACATTTTCGTTGCCCTCATTTCATTTTTCTTGCCCTTTCCGCATATTTTAACAAATCCTTTTTAATACTGGTAACAATTATCGCATCTAATTGATATAGTAATGAACCAACAGGCTAAATCAAAAGATCATGAAAAAAAATTTACACCTTACCGCAACACTCGATCAACCCCAATTACTGGAAGACATGGTAGAAAAACTGGCTACCCGGCATTACGAAACAGGTTATGTAAAAGCCAGGGTGCCAAAAACATGGCAGGCCATTGATACTTCATCCATTGAAGCTTATGTTAGTGGGGTGGTGGAATTTGACTATAACGAAGAACAGCGCATCAGGATCCCATTCATCACCTGCCTTATATTCAGTTGCACCAAAGAAAAAAATGATGCATACGACCTGAGTTGGGCAGCTTCTTTCAATTAAAGGGACGAAGTGCAGGCAGGCTGATAAAGCTAATGCGGTCATGCGCAAGTATTCACCTTACCGGTTTTATCAGCCACTTTTTCTTCCAGCTAAAAAATATCAATACTAACATTGTTACTGCAGCTATACACCACAGTAAGTAAGAAGGTCTTTTCTTTTCAATAAACACCGGTTGGTTATCTCCCGAATATATCATCCCTGCCCAGAAATAAGGCAGTTTTAGTGTTTCAGCAATACCTGTTTGCTGCAGTGTTTGCAATTTAGCAGCATATAAAGCATTTGCAGGTTGATGATCAATCACCAATTGCTGGTAGAACAGCCCCATCAATTTTGCAGTGGTTTCATCATTCATATTCCATAAGCCGGCAACAATCCCCCCAGCACCGGTAGCGGTAAATCCTCTTGCCAAACTGATGATGCCTTCCCCCTCTGCTAATATGCCATGCCCGGTGCGGCATGCACTCAGTACCACCAGCTGTGGCTGGAAAGTTTTTCCATACAATTCAAAAAGAAAAAATTTATTATCTGCCAATTGTAACACAGGGATATTTGTATTACCCTGTAAAAAAGAATGTGTGCTGATGTGCAGGAGGTTAACTTTACCCAGATGCGCATTAAATGCAGTAAGTGATGCATCTTGTTCCGAAAAAAAATCTCCTTGCACAACATTTGCAATTGCATCTTCTTCTTTTTTTACCGCAGGAAGCGAAGCGTTTGTACTACTGTCGAATGAAACAAAAAAACCGGCGAATGACTTGTTTGGATGTTCATTCTTTTGCTGCTGTTGCCAGGTTTGTAAGGAATAACTTAAAAATAAATTCGTTTTGCGGAGAAGAAAGGGCCAATTGGAAACAGTAGTTCGATAGATGGAATCTGTTACCAATGCATCGAAAGGAAGATACCCAAAAATGCCATCCGGAATAATGATGCTGTGTTCTCTATTTTCAAAACCATGTGGCCAAAGCCGGTGGTAAATACCATATGCGGCCCGGTAATAGTCTTGTGGGTTATTCATCATTTTTTGCGGCCCCTGCTGAAAATAATCATTGGCAAAATCCTTTACCAGGTGCTGTAACCTTGTAGCGCTGTCGCAGATCCTGATCTCGTGTATATCCCCTTTTACAGCTTCAATGATATATACATTTTTTTGGCCGGCAAAAAATTCCGTAATGGTTGTGTTTGCGGGTATACAAGACAGTAGACTGTCAACAGAAGGCATTTGTTTGCCGTTGATATAACCTGCCAAAGAAGGATATTTTCCTTTAACTTCTTTCTGCACCAGGGATAGCTGGTACTCTAATTCCCTTTTTGCTGCAATGGTATTGTTACCGGTTTTTTGATCTTCTCCGTTCACTGCCGTTTCTTTTTCGTAATAAGCAATGGCTTGTAACAACTGCTGCTGTTTTGCCAGTAAAGTGTCACCGGTCTTCAGGCGGTTATATTGAAGGTTGCTCATCATTTCATCAAGCAGCAACTGTGCTTTGCTCATTTCTGCAATGAGCAGTATTTTATTGGCATATTCTTTTTCATTTGTCGCTTTCCATAATTCATAGGCGGTTGCAATGGCCGACTCTTCCCATTGCCTGTTCTCTTTTTGTTGTTGTTCTTTGGCCGTACTGCTGAAATATTCATGTCTTAGTTTTCGTTCCACTACATACAGCAGCATATAACATTGTAATGCATCATCTTTTTTATTTATTGCCTTTAAACAATCTGCTTTGCCATGCAATGCATCAAGCAATGTATTTTCCCCATATAAATCATCTGAAACAGGAAGGTCATTGATCGCATGGGGTTGAAAAGAAGGAAGCAGTAAAGACAAAGCAGCATTATATTGGCCGATGGCCTGTTGGGGTTGCTGTAACTGTAACAACACCTGCCCGTTAAGTACAAATAATTTCGCTTTTTCTCTCTTCCGTTGACCCTTGTAATAACGATCGATAACCGTAACTGCTTTCTTATAATACTGTAATGCGGCTGCCGGTTCATTTTTTTCTCTTTCAATATCCGCTTTAACCTGGTATGCACCACAAAGCCAGTAAGGGGTATTGCTGTTTTCTTTATCGCCAAGATGTTTTTCAAGTATTTTAATGGCTTCACTAATATTATCTTCCGCTTCTTTAATTTTTTTTGATCTCAAAAAGATATCCGATAAAGTAGATAGCAACAAACCATGCAGGGCCGAATGTTGCCCTACCCACTTCAATCCACTCTCGCAATATTCTTGTGCAAGGGGCAGGTCGTCTTTCCAGATAACAGTAATGGCAAGGTTATGGTAGCAGGAAGCTACCTGGGAACTGTCCTGCTGCTTAGCCAGGGACAAACTTTTTTCCTGTATAAAAAGAGCACGGTCATAATCTCCAAGGCGGGTATAATTATTACCTAAAGGTTTCAATACATATTCAAGCA
>JAYWAN010000079.1:0-5672 GCA_043782405.1 Chitinophagaceae bacterium | reverse complement strand
TGGAACAGGGCATGAGTAAGTGGCAGGCTGCCAAAGAAGGTTCTAAGGAAATTTATTTTGCAGTAATTGCAACTTCTATCACACTGGCCATCGTTTTTCTTCCCATCATTTTCCTGCAGGGTTTTGTGGGCAGGCTTTTCCGCGAATTTGGGCTCGTCGTTGCAGGAGCTGTGCTCATATCGGCTTTTGTTTCACTAACGCTTACGCCTGTACTCAATGTAAAGCTCACGCGGAAAACGCAAAAGCATTCCCGCTTCTATGTTTTTTCTGAACCTTTTTTCCGCGGAATGGAAAATGGCTACAGAAGAACCTTGCAGGCATTCATGAAGCTAAGGTGGCTGGCCATAGTTTTAATACTTGGCTGCTTCGGCATCATCTATTTCATCGGTAAAGACATCCCTTCCGAACTGGCGCCCATGGAAGACCGCAGCCAATTTCGTCTATCCGTAACCGCACCTGAAGGCACTTCCTATGATTATATGGATAAATACGTTGACCGGGTGTCGGCTTTTGTCGCTGATTCCGTACCCGAAACAGCCGTATTACTAAGTATCACTGCCCCTGGATTTACAGGCTCCGGTTCAGTAAATACAGGTTTTGTAAGGGCTACGCTGATCGACCCGAAAGACAGAAAAAGGTCGCAGCAGGACATTGTAAATATGATCAATAGAAATGTTTCCAAATTCAATGAAGGGAAAATATTTCCGATACAGGAACAAACCATTTCGGTAAACAGGCGTGGTGGCCTGCCGGTACAATTTGTGATACAAAACGTGAACTTCGATAAGATAAAGGAGGTTCTCCCAAAATTCATGGATGAAGCCAATAAGAACCCTGTTTTTCAGGGTGTGGATGCTGACTTGAAATTTAATAAACCCGAGTTGCGCATTTTAATTGATCGCTTAAAGGCAAGTGATATGGGTGTAAGTGTACAGGATATTTCAGCAGCATTGCAATTGGCATTGAGTAACCGCCGGCTGGGTTATTTTACAAGAGACGGAAAACAATACCAGGTAATGGGCCAGGTGGCAAGAAATGACCGCGACGATCCTGCCGACCTGAAAACGATTTACGTAAAAAATGTAAAAGGGCAATCTATTGCACTGGACAACCTGGTGACCATGCAGGAAGAAAGCACCCCTCCAACCATTTATCATTTCAACCGGTATAAGTCGGCAACTATTTCCGCAGGATTGGCGCCCGGTAAAACGATTGGCGATGGTTTAAAACTGATGCAGGAAATCTCAAAAAAATTACTGGATGACACTTTTACTACATCACTCACCGGCGCATCAAGGGATTATGCGGAGAGCGGAAGTAATACCAGCTTCGCATTTATTCTGGCTTTGATACTGATCTTCCTGGTACTGGCAGCACAGTTTGAAAGTTTCATTGATCCGTTCATTATCATGTTTACGGTACCGTTAGCCCTGGCTGGCGCTTTAATCACATTAAAACTGTTTGGACAAACCTTGAATATCTTTTCCGAGATAGGCATGATAATGCTGATAGGCCTGGTAACCAAAAATGGTATCCTTATTGTTGAGTTTGCCAATAAAAAACAATTATCAGGATCAAAAAAGATACCCGCAGTACTGGAAGCTGCTGTAGCACGTTTTCGCCCCATCTTAATGACCAGCCTTGCCATGTCGCTGGGCGCTTTACCCTTAGCGTTATCATTGGGTGATGCCTCTACCAGCCGTATCCCCCTGGGCATTGTAATTGTTGGAGGTATCATGTTCTCACTTATCCTTACTTTATTTGTTATCCCGGCAATGTATTCTTTCCTTTCTTCAAAGAAAACGAAAAGTGCACTGGACGAGATAGAAGAAATACCATTATCTGTTTAAACAAAACTGAATGAAGCTTCATTTTAAAATATTATTTATTTTTTCTTTTGCTTTTTTCCCAACGCAAATGGCCCTTGCACAAAAAATGTTGTCTGTTGACGAAGCCATTGCAACCGCACTCAATAATAATTATGATATCCTGCTGTTGAAAAATGATTCGACTTCATTTGCGCTGGACAATTCCTATAAAAATGCTGCATTTCTTCCGAGGCTGAATGCAACCACCGGCGTACTTTTCAATGATAATAACCAAAAACAAAAATTATCCGATGGCAGCACCAAGCAGCAAAAGAATGTCCGATCAAATAATATCAGTGCTTCTGTGGGCCTCAACTGGACCATATTCGACGGCTTTAAAATGTTTGCCACCCGTGATAAACTGGCCGAATTTGTAAAACTCGGTGAACTCAATATCAAGAACCAGTTAGTAAACACCATTGCAGCCGTTATCACCAATTATTATAACATCGTTCGCCAAAAACAGCAACTGAGGGCAATTGAAGAACAGATGGGTATTAATGAAGACAGGGTTAAACTAGCTGAAAAGAAATTCAGTGTGGGCCTGGGTGCAAAACCGGAATTATTGCAGGCGAAGGTTGACCTCAATGCACAAAAAGCTTCACGCCTTACCCAGCGAACTTTAATTGAACAGTTAAAAGAACAATTGAACCAGTTAATGGCTGCTCCGTTAAATTCAAGTTATGAAGTAGCTGATTCCATTCCTATCAATAAAGACCTGGTGGTGAGCGATATTTTAAACGCTGCAGAAAAAAATAATCCTGCTTTACTGGTAGCCAAACAAAATATAACCATTGCCAATTTTACATTAAAAGAAAGAAAGGCCGAGCGATACCCCACTGTTTCGTTAAACTCTGCATACAATTACAGCCGTACCAAAAACAAAACGGTATTAAACACTTTTACACCGTTGTTTAACCGTAACAATGGTTTTAATTACGGTATCACGGCTACTATCCCCATTTTAAACGGCTATAATACAAAGCGTCAGATACAGCAGGCCCAACTGGATATTGAGTATGATAATATCGTGTATAAAAATTTAAAAGCAAAAAATGATGTTGCCATCAGTACTGCATTTAAAAGTTATGAGCTGCAGAAAAATACTTTACAACTGGAGGAAGAAAATATTTTACTGGCCAAAGAAAATGTATTTATTGCAGTAGAACGTTTACGGTTGGGCATTTCTACTTACCTTGAATTAAGGGAAACACAAAAGAGTTTAGAAGATGCATACAACCGTTTGATCGCTGCCAGGTATAATACCAAAGTGGCCGAGACGGAATTATTGAGACTCAAAGGTGACCTGATTAAATAATAAACATACCCCCCATGGCAAAACAACAAACCACAAACAACAAACCACTAACAACCGGCCCCCTTGTAGGCATTATCATGGGGAGCGAAAGCGACCTCGATATCATGAAAGGTGCTGCCGAAATGCTGCGGCAGTTTGAAGTGGAACCCGAACTTACGATCGTATCTGCACACCGTACACCTGAGCGTTTACGTGAGTATGCTTCAAAAGCAAAGGAACGGGGATTAAAAGTGATCATTGCCGGAGCCGGTGGTGCTGCGCATTTGCCGGGGATGGTAGCCGCACAAACCATATTGCCGGTAATTGGTGTACCCGTAAAATCTTCCAACAGCATTGATGGCTGGGATTCTGTTTTATCTATTTTGCAAATGCCCTATGGTGTACCGGTAGCCACCGTTGCATTGAATGGCGCAAAGAATGCAGGCATATTGGCCGCACAGATTTTGGCCTTACACGATCCTACGATTGCCGGAAAATTAGAAGCCTATAAAGAATACCAGGATGATATTGTAATGGAAAGCGTGAAGAATGTATTGAATATGGGATTCAGGAACGAATTTGATCTTTAGTTTTCTTCCACGATACAAAACTCCTGCCCCAGACCTGAAGAGTTTTCATACAACATTTTTATAAATGCCGCACCCTGGTTTGCATAAAAAGGCAGGATGTTTTCTACACGTTCCTGCAGGCTGTTGTGAGGAAAAAGTTGCAACTTAAGTTTGTGCAATTGCCGTTGCTGTGCTTCAAATTTCTTTCGCTCGGCTTTCAGCATTTTCTTTTCCAGTGCTTCAATTTTTTTCAAAGCATTTGCCTGTAAAGCTGCTGTATGATCGCCCAATGTTGTGTCTATTACACCGGAAATATTTTTTAACTGCCGGTAAAATTCAGCCAGCACCTGCTTTTCCCGCTCCAGGCTCAACTGCAGTTTACTTTCCCGGTTCACCAATTCATTAACAAGATCAGGTTCCTTTTTAAAAAGATCTGTTGAGCTAAAATTTAATTTTGTTTTACTACTGTTCATCTCTTTACTGATCAGCATAAAAGAATTGCGCAATACCAAAACGGGGAAAGGCACATTTATTGTGTCAAATACTTTTTTTAATTCCAACCAATAGGCAATCTCACCGCCACCGCCAATAAAAGCGATATTGGGCAATATCATTTCCTGGAAAGCAGGGCGAAGGATCACGTTAGGACTAAAGCGCTCAGGGTGTTCCTGCAGCTCTTTGTTGATTTGCGTATCGGTAAACGTAAGATGCGAAACGTGGGTGGTGAAGTTGCCGTTCACTTTTTCAATACGCTCCCTGTTATCATCTGTTAAATAAAATAAATTAAGTTCCCTGCCGCTTGCCTGTACTTTGTATGCTGCAGGAAAACTTGCTACCGTTGCTGCAACCGCTTTATGTGAAAATTCTGTAGCCAGCTCTTTTTCAACAACGGGAATAAATACTTTTTTTAATTGGGCATCGTCTGGCTGCAGAACAAGCAAACCGTATTCAGCAAATAATGCATTGACCATTTTAAAGCTTGCCTGCGCAATGGTTGAGCCTTCCTGATAACATTCCCGCAGCAATAAAATAATTGCCTCGCCGTAGGGATGAACCAATAATTGTCCGCTGATGCTGTCAATCAGTTGTAATAAAACCTTATCCACTTTCATTCTTCCAACAGCACCGGTTTGTTTGGTATTCCATTCATACTTTTCGCCAAATAAGTAAATATGCCCCAACTCGTCAAGATCAGCATCTTCACTACCCATATAAAATACCGGAACAAAATTATTTCCGGGTATTGCAATAGTAAGTTCTTCTGCAAGCCTTATCGCATGCAGGATCTTGTAGATAAAATATAAATGCCCTGTAAAAATATTGGGTTGGTGGGCGGTGCAAATGGTAAATGTATTTTCATTACCCAGGGCAGCTATATTTGCCTTCACTTTACCGGATACTTTAACAACACTATACTGTTTTTGCAATTGATTCACCAATATACCCCTGTCTGTTTTGAACTTCCTGCGTTTTTCAATGGCTGCTTTTATTCCCGCAATGGAAACAGGATGGCTATAAAAAGGATGGAGTTTTTCATCTGCCGTCAAATAATCTGTGATGATCTTTGAAAAATAGCCCGTTTGTCGGTATGGCAGATAAGTGGTTGTACAGTCCATTAAATAATATTTGATGAGCCGGTTTACAGTAACAAACTTACATTAATCCTGAAAAATAAAATACAGATTTTGCTGTCAGATCACTTCTCCTTCAATATCGTAATCATACGCTTTGGTGATTTTTACCTGCACAAACTCCCCTATCACCAATTTCTTTTTACTGGCTATGATCACTTCATTATCCACTTCTACGCTGTCAAACTCAGTGCGGCCCAGGTAGCGGCCCGCTTCTTTTTTATCAATCAGTACTTTAAAGGTCTTGCCTACTTTCTCCATGTTTTTTTCCAAAGAGATCATGGAAGTGCAACAGGAGATCTCTTTG
>JAYWAN010000078.1:0-15121 GCA_043782405.1 Chitinophagaceae bacterium | reverse complement strand
AATATTCAGTTTATCCAGCAGGGCATTTAATTCTTCCAGGGAATAATATTCAAAAAGTATACTGCCATTTCCTTTTTTGCTGTATTGCAATTTTACCCTGGTATTAAAATTCGAAGCTAAATTATCTTCAATCTTTTTAAGGGCGGGGGAAAGGCTGGGTTTTACAGCAATTTTAACAGCCTGTCCCTTATTACTGTATATTTTTCTTACCAGTTCTTCCGTTTGGCGTACAGAAAGCCCGCGGCTTTTTATCTCATTGAAAATAAATAATTGCTTGTCTACCACATCAACATTTATCAAAGCACGCGCATGCCCCATTGAGATAATGCCATTGCGCACCGACACCTGTATATCGGGAGGTAATTTTAGTAAACGGATATAATTGGCAACAGTACTTCTTTCTTTACCCATTCGTTCTGCCACCTGTTCCTGCGTATAATCCAGTTCATCCATCAGGCGTTTATAACTGAGCGCAATTTCAATGGCATTAAGGTTTTCCCTTTGTAAATTTTCGAGTAAAGATAATTCCAGCAGTTGCACGTCATTGGCCTGCCTGATATACACCGGCACATCCGTTAATCCGGCGATCTTTGCCGCCCGGAAGCGGCGCTCACCAGCGATCAACCTGAATTTGCCATTGGGTAATTTTGAAACGGTCAGCGGCTGGATGATATCATGTAGTTTCAGTGATGCCGCCAGTTCACTCAACGCTGTTTCATCAAAATCATGGCGCGGCTGTTTTGGATTTACTTCTATCTGGTCAAGCGAAACACGCAATACACCGGTTGATTGTTCTACCAATTCGGGTTTTAAATTACCTGCCGTGCTTTTAAGATCAGCATCAATATTCTGTAACAGGCTGCGGATACCTTTTCCTAATGCGTCTTTTTTATTGGGTAAACTCATAGTTAGTGTGCAAATGTGCAAATATGTAGATGTGCAAATTCCTTCAATTTATTGATTTATTCGTTTTATTTGTATGGTTACGATTTGAGTAAATATACATATCTGCACATCTATATATCCGCACATCTACTGATCATTCTATTATCCTGTCTTCTTCCCTGATCTTCGTCATATTATTCTTCTGCAAAATCTCTTTGGCAAGATTGAGGTAATTAATGGCGCCCTTGCTGTCGGCGTCATACAATATCACCGGTTTGCCAAAACTGGGGGCTTCACTCAACCTTGTATTACGGTGAATGATGCTGCTGAAAACGATGTCTTCAAAATGGCGCCGTACTTCACTCACCACCTGGTTGCATAGACGCAGGCGCCCATCGTACATCGTCATCAGGATACCTTCAATTTTAAGTTCTGTATTTAAACGGTTCTGTACAATTTTTATAGTGTTCAGCAATTTGCCCAATCCTTCCAGTGCAAAAAATTCTGTCTGCACCGGTACTACCACACTATCGGCAGCGGTTAGTGCATTAACGGTTATCAATCCCAAAGAAGGGGAACAATCGATCACAATAAAATCATACTCACCACTGATGGGTTGTAATATCTTCTTCAATACCGTTTCACGATTGGGATAATTGATCATTTCAATTTCTGCACCAACCAGGTCAATATGCGAAGGCAGGAGGTCGAGGTAGGGGATTTCCGATTTCAATATCACATCTTTAGCCTTTGCTTCATTCACCATGCAATCGTAAAGACTTAGTGTGATATTGTGGAGGTCGAAGCCGGTACCCGTGGTACTGTTGGCCTGTGGGTCTGCATCTACCAACAGTGTTTTATATTCCAATACGGCAAGACTTGCTGCAAGGTTAATTGCAGTAGTTGTTTTCCCTACACCGCCTTTTTGATTTGCTACACCTATTATTTTTGCCATGTGTTATTGTTGATCCGGTGTCAGGTTTCACAGTGTTATCGTTTCCCCAATCGCCGGAAGTTTCAATTCCAGCCCGTTATTTTTAAAAAGTTCTGTTGTTTTTTCATGATCGATCTTAATAAATCCAAAGGTATCGTAATGTACTCCAATTACCGTTTTAGTTTGTACCATTTTTGCCGCCTGTACCGCATCTTCGGCACCCATGGTAAAATTATCGCCGATGGGCAGGATGGCGAATCCGGTTTCTGCGAAAAGGGGTACCAGTTGCATATCCAGGGTTAAAGCCGTATTACCGCTGTAATAAAAATTCTGTTCATCATTCAATATGATAAAACCCATGGGATTGCCGCCATAGCTTCCATCCGGTAACCCGGAAGAATGAACGGCATTCACACATTTTACTGTACCAAAATCAAAGGTCCATTTACCACCGGTGTTCATGGGCTGGTATTTTTTTATTCCTTTGCCGGCAAACCACATGGCTATTTCATAATTGGCAATGATTGTAGCACCCGTCCTGGCGGCTATTGATTCAGCATCTGCCGTATGATCAAAATGACCGTGGCTTAGCAGGATATAATCTGCTTCAATGCTATTGATGTCAATACCCTTTGCCAGTTCATTGCCGCTGATAAAGGGATCGAATAACAGCTTTTTTTGGTTTACTGTCACGCTAAAACAAGAGTGGCCATAATAAGTGAACTCCATTTAAAATATTTTTACTTCGTGATCGTCTGCGTGAATAAATAATGTTGTTTGCCCACAACTGCGGGCCCCGGCCGGCAAATTTAACCAATCGGCGTAAATACGGGGAACAAAGAACCACCTTAATTGTTATATCATAAAATAAGGGCAACACGAATATATATGATTACTATAATATCAGGCACCAACCGCCACGGTAGTAATACCGAAAAAGTAGCCAGGGAATACCAGCATATTATGAAAGAAAAGGGTCTTGAAACCGGTTTTCTTTCTTTGGAAGGGATCGATGTAATGCACTACAACACTGCATTTGTAAAACTGGAGGAAGAAGTACTGATTCCCACTACCCATTTCATTTTTATTTCGCCGGAATACAATGGCAGTTTTCCCGGCGTACTGAAAATGCTTTTTGATACCAGCCGTTCGCATGAGATATGGTTCCATAAAAAAGCGCTGCTCACGGGTGTGGCAACGGGCCGGGCGGGTAACCTGCGGGGGATGGATCACCTGGCTGATATACTGAACTACCTGAAAATAACGGTTCATCCCAACAGGTTGCCAATATCTGCCGTGGATAAACTGCTTTCGGCACAAGGGCGGCTAACAGATGCGGATACCCTAAAAAGTATCAATGGGCAATTGGATGAGTTTATGAGCTGGATGGGGTAGCGGCGAAAATTTTTAACAATGCGGCGTGATATGCTGCTATTTATTTGTGTAATTTCAAATTATAACCCTTAAACCTTTAGTCTTCCAATGCGTACACCCCTTGGCGTTACCATATTCATTGCCATCATGCTCCTGCTGGATACCTATGTATTCCAGGCCATCAAAACGGTAAGTCAAAACCTGTCTCCCAAAACAAGGACGATCATTTATGCCATTTACTGGAGCCTTAGTGTGGTAGCTGTTATCAGTTTCCTGTTATTCGTTTACACCGGCCCCGAATTCCTTGGCAAGAAGGTAAGGACCTATCTATTTGCCACAGTTATCGGTTTGTTCCTTGCAAAACTGGTGGGAGCGGTTTTCTTTTTAATAGATGATATCCGCAGGGGCATTCAATGGATTACAGGGAAATTATTTTTTAATAATACCGAAGTGGAAGGAATGAGCAGTGATGGCATCAGCCGTTCTGCTTTTTTGAGCTGGGTTGGACTTGCAGCCGGCGGCACTTTATTTGGCAGCCTGCTTTACGGATTCAGTAATAAATATAATTACCAGGTCAAGCGTCTTCAACTGGCTTATGATAACCTGCCCGCATCTTTTAAGGGGTTAAAAATTGTTCACATCAGTGATATACACAGTGGCAGTTTTACCGATAAGAAAGCTGTAGGAAAAGGTGTTAAGAAAATCCTGGATGAAAAACCGGATATCATTTTATTCACCGGCGACCTGGTGAATGACCGTTCAACGGAAATGACAGAATACATGGATGTCTTTAACCGATTAAATGCACCGATGGGTGTGTACAGTACTTTAGGCAATCATGATTATGGCGATTATGTAAAATGGCCGTACAATGGTATCAGCAAAGAACAGAACCTCGAGGACCTGAAAAAAGTTCATGCTGGTCTGGGCTGGCGTTTATTGATGAATGAACATGTGGTGCTTGAAAGGGGCGAAGAAAAAATTGCATTGATCGGTATTGAGAACTGGAGCAACAAAGCAAGGTTTCCCAAGCATGGGCGCATGGACCTTGCACATGCAGGAACAGAAAATTACCCCTTTAAAATATTGATGAGCCATGATCCCAGTCATTGGGAAGCAGAAGTGCAGCCAAAATACGGAGACGTTGACCTCATGCTTAGCGGCCACACACATGGTATGCAGTTTGGCATAGAGATACCCGGATTAAAATGGAGCCCCGTACAATACATGTATAAACAGTGGGACGGGCTATATGCGAGCGGTAAACAAAAACTTTATGTAAACCCCGGTTATGGCTTTATCGGTTACCCGGGAAGGGTGGGGATATTGCCCGAGATAACAGTCATTGAGTTGATATGAATAAGGTGGTCGACCTTCAAAGGTCGACCACCTTTAACAATAATTATTTAAAACTTCTTCTTTCCTTAGGTGCGTAGATCCTCTTCCTTCCTTCATCACTTGGCCTTTTAAAACCACCATCTGCTTCATTCATACGTATGGTACGGTTATTATAACGTTTGCCATCGATAGCACTGATCATTTTGGTTGCATCGGCTTTATCAATTTCTACCCAACTGTTCATATCCCTCATATCTATCTTTCCCAATACCTCTTTCTTGAGGTCGCTTTCATCTAAAATGAATTGTAAAAAACTTGCTTTGTAAAAACCGTCTTTGGTACCCAGGTTAACAAACAGTCTCGTGTACCCGCTATCACGTTTATTGAAACTGCGTTCCTGCCTGCTGCCACTGGCCATGTTTTCTTTTCCTGCAACCCTGCTGGTTCCCCTGCTGTCGATCCTGTTCAGGTCTTCTGCATTCTGGTAATATTTTAAAAAGTGATCAAACTCAAGTGCGGCTACGCGTTGCAGTACTTCTTCCTTGCTTACACCTTCAAATTTTTTCACCAGGTCGGGCAAATAGGTTTCATAATCGCCATGGCTCATATCTGCCTGCATCAACTTATCCATGAAATGAAAAAATTGTTTGCGGCAAACATCTTTACCTGAAGGAACATCCACTTTATGGAACTGTGCATTGATCATTCTTTCCAAAGATTTGATCTTGTATGATTCCCTGCTATGGCAGATGGAAAGACAGATACCGGTTTTACCTGCGCGGCCAGTACGCCCGCTTCTGTGGGTATATACTTCCATATCATCGGGCAATTCAAAATTGATAACGTGCGTGATGCCATCCACGTCAATACCCCGTGCTGCAACATCCGTTGCGATCAGTAATTGTAAATTCTTGCTGCGGAAACGCCCCATCACTTTATCACGTTGTTGTTGCGTAAGGTCGCCATGCAGCGCTTCAATATCATATCCTGCTTTTGACAAACGCTCAGAAACTTCCTGCGCATCAGCTTTTGTACGGGTGAAAATGATACCATACATATCCGGGTTAAAATCTATCAAACGCTTTAATGATTCATAACGGTGTTGTGCAGATACCACAGAATATTGGTGATCTATATTTACATTACCGCTGTTCTTTTTACCAACAGTAACTTCTTTCGGATTTTCCATGTAATTACGGGAGATGGCCCTTACTTCCGGTGGCATGGTAGCACTGAATAACCAGGTGCTTTCGCGGTTGATGGTATTTTTCAATACAAAATCAATATCATCGCGGAAACCCATGTTCAGCATTTCATCTGCTTCATCCAGTACCACGTATTTTACTTTTTGCAGGTCGATCGCTTTTCTTTCAATAAGGTCAATCAATCTTCCGGGTGTTGCCACAACGATCTGTACACCTTTTTTAAGGTTACGGATCTGCATCATGATAGATGCGCCACCATAAACAGCTTCAGTAAATACACCCCTGCTGTGTTTTTTATAAGTATCAAGGTCATTGGTGATCTGCAGGCATAATTCTCTTGTTGGGCATACGATCAGTGCCTGCGGATGTCTTTGTGTTGGATCGATAAGTTGTAGTAAGGGAAATCCAAAAGCAGCTGTCTTACCTGTTCCCGTTTGTGCCAGGCCGATAAAATCGGTGGTGCCCGATAACAGGACGGGGATGGCTTTTTCCTGTATAGAAGTTGGTGTTTCAAATCCCAGGTCGGTAATGGCCTGTACTAATTGTTCGTTTAAGCCTAAGGCTTCAAATGCATTCATGAAAATTGTTTTGCGATAGCCACATGTTATGTCCCGTATCAACCAGGATGTCATGCTTTGGCCGTTGTAATAAGTGCGGGGGTTCAAACCAACCCGGTAGATCATCTACCTTCAACAGCAACTGAGCATGTCATGTAATTCTCAGTTTTAATTAATGGGCGCAAAGGTAAGGGTTTTTATCGGTCTTTACGGGTTATTCCCCGACTTTAGTGTAATTAAAGTGTTAACTGGCCGGCCCCGAGGTATTTTTTAGTAAGATTTAAACTAATTTTATCATCGAAAGTCTATATAACGCCTTAAACCTGCTTTAATATGAACAAATTTACTTTTGCCTTTTTTATTGCAATCCTCTTTGCATTCAACAGTTATGGACAGAAAGATACCCTTTCAAAGAAAGACAAAGCTGCGCTCGATTCAATGATTAAGAATGATGAGTTCCTGAAAATGATGAATGAAAGTAAGGGCAGTAAGGTGAATATTGCCGTTGGAATTGGTAATGGCACTTTTAGTGACCATAACAAAGCGGTAAATGCTACCGGTGAAACAAAAAAACTGGTGATAACGCCATCATTGTTCTACCATCATAAATCCGGATTTAGTGTTGGTATCATGCCTTATATAACCAGTGATAGCCTTAATTCGGCAGTATACCAGACGGGGCTAAGTGCATCTTATGATTATTCCGGCGATGTTGTTGATGCCGGTGTATCCTATACAAGGTACCTGAGCGATAAGAGTAAGTACAATAATAATTCCCTGTATCAAAATGATATTTTCGGGTATGTAAAAAAATCAGGCGGGATCATACAACCGCTTTTACAACTCGGATTTTCCAATGGTAATTATAAGGAATGGGGGTATACCTATTTTAAGCGGCCGATCATCGGGGACACCATATTGATCAAGGACTCCACCACCAATAAGGCCAGTTATTTTTCTGTTACCGTAGGTATTGAGCATGATTTTAGTGAGTACAACCTGTTTTCAAAAAATGATGAACTGGAGATCAATCCATCGATCCTTATCAATTCGGGATCGGATAATATCAGTTCTACGCATACAAATAAGGCTTATAATAATATTATAGTACTTAACCGTAGAAAGAAATTTGTAAGTGCCAGCAATAAATTCCAGTTACAGTCGGTCGCTGCGTCACTTGATATGACTTATAGTATCGGGAAGTTTTATGTGCAGCCCAGCCTTTATGCCGATTATTATCTGCCTTCCACTACAAGTAAAAGGCTAACCGCAATTTATTCGCTTACGGTTGGCCTCAGTTTCTGAGCTCGTTAACAAATATTTGGCTCATAACTATTGTAACTGGCATGTTAGTTGTTTCTTTTTCTCTAACTAAAATCAATTTGTATGAAAACAAAACTTGTATTGCTGGTATTCATCAGCGTTATTTCTGCAACAGCTTTTTCTCAGGGGTTCAAGATCGGTTTTAAAGGTGGTGCCACCATTAACAAACTTACCGGTAAATCATTCAATGAACAATTCTCTTTCGGTTATCACCTGGGTGGATTTGCTGAAATTGGAATCACAAAAAAATGGGCCATACAACCCGAAGTGTTATTCAGTCAGTCAACCGTGGATACATCCGGTAGTTTTAGTACCATTTACCAGTTCAATAAAGTAAACAATATCAAATTACAGTATTTGAGTATCCCCTTGTTGCTGAACTATAAACCTATAAAACTTATTACCCTGCAGGCAGGGCCACAGTTTGGGGTATTGATGAATAAGAGCAAAACACTGGTGCAGAATGGGCAGACTGCATTTAAGGGTGGCGACTTCAGCATGTTGGGTGGTGTGCAGCTGAATGTATTGAACTTCAGGTTCTATGGCCGTTATTCAATTGGGCTGAATAATATCAATGATATCGATAATAAGCAGAAGTGGAAAAACCAGGCTATCCAATTGGGTATCGGGATTGCTTTATAATAATTAAAGGAAGTTTATCTAGGAACGTATGATGGTGAGAGAGCCGTCTGCGTTCCATTTTATTATAGAAGAAGGAAGGGCCGCAACGGTTTCGTCCTGGCGGTGTTGAACAATATAGTCAACACCATTTTTTATGGCCACATCAATATCTCCAAATACTACCGGTGGGGGGTAGCCGGAAATATTAGCCGAAGTAGAGACGAGCGGGCCGCCGGATTTTTTGATCAGCAATTTACAAAAGGGGTCATTGGTAACCCTTATGGCCACCGTGCCGTTCTGCTGGATAAGGTTAGGAGCCAGGCCAATGCCCCCTTCATAGATAACCGTCGTGGGTTTCTTTATTCCCTTGATATAATCAAATATCTTAAGATCGGGTTGGTTAACATATTGCAGTATGTCTTTTTCATCGGCCAGCAGTACGATCATACTCTTTTCATCGGAACGTTTTTTAAGCAGGTAAATCCTTGCAACTGCTTGGGCATTGTGGGCGTTGCAGCCAATACCCCAGATGGTATCGGTGGGGTAAAGGATCAATCCACCCGACTCCAGTACTTTTAAACAAGCGGTTATATCGTCGTTAAAATTCATTCCTTCCAAGGTTATATTTTTTTATTGCATTGCTTACTTCCTGTGCTATCCGGTCTTCGTCTAACCGCAACAGGCATTCCGGTTCGGCATACAATTTACAGGTATTATTTATACAGGGCTCACAGGGCAGCTGACCAAGCCGGATAATTTTTCGATTGATGGTGTTAAATGGAGCGGTGCTATTTTCATTGCCTGCCCCAAAAAGCACAATGGTGAAAGTGCCCAGGGCATTGGCTACATGAGCAGGCCCGCTGTCTGTAGTAAGTAGAACCGGGCAGGCGCCCAGCAGGTCTACCAGTTGTGCGAGGCTGGTAAGGCCGGCATTATTGCTGATATTGGTCTTATCCGGTAATGCCGCAAATACTTCATCAACAAATTCTTTTTCTTTGGTACTGCCCATCAAAATGATTTCTTCACCCGTTGTTTTTTGTACTGCGGTGATGATGCTTACTGCTTTTGCTGCCGGTAACCTGCGTGAGGATGCTTCAGAATTGATATTGATGATGATCGCCCTCTTTTTGGTCATAGGCCTTGCCGTTAGTTGCACAGGAGGAACCATTATTTCTTTTTTAAGGAACTGTGCCAGGAGGTCAATGTATTCTTCCACACGGTGGAGCCCCTTTTTTTTAGGGTAAGCATTGCTGAGCAGTAATGACCGTAATTCTTTTTTATAACCGATCCTTTTCTTTGCTCCGCTGGCATGGCCCATCACTGCCGATGAAAAAGAATCGGGGAGACAGAAGAAGAGATCGTATTTTTTTTGCCGCCTGATCATTTTGCCAAATTTCCGGGCACCACCGGTACCGGCATATTCTTCTTTGGAAAAAACATAACGCTGCCTGTGAGGGGGGAAATGATCGAGCAGGAAGTCGATCCCTTTTTTGGCCACCAGGTCAATAGCTGCGCCAGGGAATTCTTCCTTCACCGCCTGTACAAAAGCTGTGCTCATGACCATATCTCCCAGCCAATTGGGGAGGCGAATAAGGATGTTCATGGGTGTAAAATACATTCAATTTTAAAATAACCGAGCAGGGCCGATGAACAAATTAATTTATGTTTGCAAAAAAGAAGAACAATGGAATTAAAGGAAAGTATACTGGTAGCATGGGTCAACCGTGAATTATTAAAAGAACCGGTTTATTCGGATGCGGTAAGGGCCGTGATTGAAGAAGTGGATAAGGGCAGGTTACGTACAGCATCACCTACTGGTAACGGGTGGGAAGTAAATGAATGGGTTAAGCAGGCGATACTGCTCTATTTCGGGATCCAACAAATGGAAACCTATACTTTGCCGCCATTTGAATTTTATGATAAGATGAAATTAAAAACTGATTATGCTTCATTGGGAGTAAGGGCAGTACCACATGCGGTAGCAAGATATGGGGCTTACCTGGCGAGGAATGTTGTGTTGATGCCCAGTTATGTAAATATCGGCGCTTATGTAGATGAAGGCACCATGGTGGATACCTGGGCAACCGTGGGTAGTTGTGCACAGATAGGCAAGGGCGTACACCTGAGCGGTGGCGTAGGGATTGGTGGTGTGCTGGAGCCATTGCAGGCCAGCCCGGTGATTGTTGAGGACGGTTGTTTTATTGGGAGCCGCTGCATTGTAGTGGAAGGGGTAGTGGTGGAAAAGGAAGCGGTATTGGGAGCCAACGTGGTGCTTACACAATCCACCAAGATCATTGATGTAAGCGGTGATGTGCCGGTGGAATACCGGGGACGGGTACCCGCAAGAAGCGTGGTGATTCCGGGCAGTTATACAAAAAAATTCCCGGCAGGTGACTATGGCGTAGGCTGTGCGCTCATCATCGGGCAAAGAAAACCATCAACAGATTTAAAAACCAGTTTGAATGATGCACTGAGAGATTTTAATGTTTCAGTATAATTTGGTAATTAGTTGATTTGAAGATTTGAAAATTAACTTACATTTGCCGTCCATTTTCAATTGGTGAATTTTCAAATCATCAAATTGAAATGCCCGGGTGGCGAAATTGGTAGACGCACTGTGTTCAGGTCGCAGCGTTCGCAAGGATGTGCTGGTTCGAATCCAGTCCCGGGCACCTAAAAGACTCAACGAGATGTTGGGTCTTTTTATTTGCTTTCATAGTACATTACTTCACATTGACTTTCGTGATCTTAAAGTCAACTGCAAGTTCGGTAATCAGTTGTTTAGCCTCTTCATACATTTTACCATTCAATTCATTCAGTTCCGACCACTCATTTATAGAGCCGTTGTTGGTAAAAAGTGTTACCATGGGTGCATCCTGCTTTTTTAAAACACTGTCCATGAACTTATCCAGTTTATCACTTATTTCTGGAGATGCCAGTGTTTTGGCTTTTGCGATCTCCACACCCCATTGGGAAACAAGGTCTACCACCCGGGCAGAGTAGCGTTCAAATGCCAGGGCCTGCAATTTGTCATTGCTAACACTTGAATCCGATTTATAATAGCTTACATCTCCAACGAGGTATTGGTAAGTGATTATGGTGCTGGTAATATCATCCAGCAATTTTGCCTCAGATTGTAACACGATCTCATTGTGCGCATTGGTGGTTTGTATTTTATTGCTGATATAAGGGATCAGCAAACCAGATGTAAGGGCCGTTGCCATGAGCAGTAAAGACTTTTCAACAAATGATGCGCTTACCACGGCTTTCCTGAAAATCCCCGGTTGTTTACCTGTTTCTATTTCCCCGTTTTCCGGGCCAGGTGTTTGTGTAGACGGTTGTTCCATATAAATTATTTTTGGTTAATTGCTGTACTGTAATCCGCGATAAAAATGGCTTGCAATAATAAATAAAAAAATAACCAGATTCAACTTTTTTGTTTTACGCATGCTACTTCCCTCAATGATTTCAATAAATGGATTCATTTTACCATTATACCCATCGCGGTCAACACCCAACTGCTGCTGAAAAGTAAAAATAGCGGCGTACCGCCCATAATTTTCATTTTGTATTTTCATTTCCTTATAACTAACTTTCAAGATACATTCAACCGAAAACTATTATTATGAAACAGTTCCTTTCCTTTATGCTGATCCTTTTCATATCTGCTGGTGCTTATAGCCAGGATAACCCGCTGTGGATGCGTTACCCATCCATTTCGCCCGATGGGCAAACCATTCTTTTCAGCTATAAGGGCGATATTTATGCTGTTCCTTCTTCGGGAGGTACAGCTACGCCACTTACTTTAAGTGAAAGCTACGAATTTGCGCCCGTATGGAGCCACGATGGCAAAAGCATTGCGTTTGCAAGTGACCGTTATGGTAATTTCGATGTGTTTGTAATGCCCGCCACAGGCGGCGAGGCAAAGCGGCTTACTTTTCATTCTACAAGAGAGATACCAAGTAGCTTCACTGCAGATGACAAGGCCGTGTTATTCTCTGCTGCACGGCAGGATATTGCAAGCAATACCCAGTTCCCCAATGGACTGATGAGCGAATTGTACAGTGTTCCCGTTACCGGCGGAAGAGTATCACAGATCCTTACCACGCCGGCATTGGATGCTACGCTGAATTCTACCGGGGATAAACTGATCTACCACGATATCAAAGGCTATGAAAGCGACTGGCGCAAGCACCATACTTCGGCTGTTACAAGGGATATATGGCTGTATGACTTCGTAACAAAAAAATATACACAACTTTCCACTTTCAAGGGGGAAGACCGTAATCCCGTCTTTGATTCCAATGACAATGATTTCTATTACCTGAGTGAGCAGGGTGGCAGCTTCAACGTATATAAAAGCAGCCTTGCTGATCCCGGAAAAGCGACAGCGCTCACTCATTTCAGCAAACACCCGGTGCGGTTTCTTACACACTCGCGTAGCAATACGCTTTGTTTTGGATATAACGGTGAAATGTATACGCAAAAATCCGGTGCAGACCCTGTAAAGATCAGCATCCGCATCGCAGCCGATGGCCGCACCAATATTGATAAGATCATCCCTGTTAACGGCGGTTTCACCGAGGCGAAACTTTCGCCCAACGGAAAAGAATTCGCCTTTGTCTTCCGTGGAGAGATCTTTGTGAGCAGCATAGATGGCAGTACCACCAAGCGCATCACTAACACACCCTGGCAGGAGCGCAGTGTGAGTTTCAGTCCCGACGGCCGTTCTCTTGTGTATGCAGCAGAAAAAGACAATAACTGGAATGTGTACACGATGTCAATGACCCGTAAGGAAGAACCCTATTTTTATGTATCAACCGTATTGAAGGAAGAACCTGTTGTGGCCACCGCTGCTGAAGAATACCAACCCGCCTTTTCTCCTGATGGAAAGGAAGTAGCTTATCTCGAGAACCGAGCCATGCTGAAAGTGGTGAACCTGGCCACTAAACAATCACGTACCATCTTATCTGCAGATAAAAACTATTCCTATGCAGATGGTGACCAGTACTACCAGTGGTCGCCCGACAGTAAGTGGTTCCTGGTTCTGTTTGGCCCGCCGGAACGCATATTCAGTCCCGAAGTGGGCCTTGTTGCTGCGGATGGTAAAGGCGAATTGCATAACCTCACACAAAGCGGATACGACGATTATGCACCCAAATGGGCCATGGATGGTAAGATGATGATCTGGGGCTCCGACCGACAGGGCACCCGTGAGCAGGGCGGCAATATTGTTTCCAGTGACGTATATGCGATGTATTTTTCCAAAACCTTATTCGACCGTGCCAATCTTTCCAAAGAAGAATTTGCATTGCTGAAAGAACAGGAAGAAAAAGGGGACAAGGAGAAAAAGGATACGGCCAATAAAGATAAAAATAATAAGACTGCTTTAAAATCTGATAAAGACTCTTCCGCGAAACCGATCGTTATTGATTGGGATAACCTCAATGAGCGTAAGAAAAAACTGACGGTTAATACTTCCCCGGGTGGCGACTGGATACTTTCAAAAGACGGAGAAAAATTATTCACCCTCACCAGTTTTGAAAAAGGCAATGATATCTGGGTAACAGAATTGCGTACAAGGGAAACCAGGCTTTTTTATAAGGCTGGCGGCAACAATGTGGGGATGGAACTTTCTGCGGACGGGAAATTCATCTTTTTGTATACCGATGGCAGGGTAATGAAGATAGATGCCGAAAGCGGAAAATCGGAATCCATCAATGTGAATACGGAGATGGTTTTAAAATATGCAGATGAGAAGAACTATATTTTTGACCATAGCTGGCGCCAGTTAAAAGAAAAATTCTATGTCGAAGACTTACAGGGAGTAGACTGGGATTTTTATTATACAGCTTACAAGCGTTTCCTGCCTTATATCAATAATAATTATGATTTTGCCGAAATGCTCAGTGAGATGCTCGGCGAAATGAATGCCTCTCATACGGGTTGCTATTACCGTTCCAATATGAATGGCGCTGACCAGACAGCTTCACTCGGACTTTTCTATGACTATTCGTTTACCGGCAATGGTTTAAAGATAGCGGAAGTGATAGAAGGCGGCCCTGTCGACAAAGCGATATCAATGGTAAGGGCAGGCAATATCATTGAAATGATCGATGGTATAAAAATTGATGAGTCGATGGACTTTTATCGATTACTTAACCGCAAGGTGGGCAAACTCACTTTGTTATCTGTTTATGATCCTGCGACCAATAAACGCTGGGATGAAACTTTGAAACCTATTTCAGGTGGTGAAGAGAATGAATTGTTGTATAGGCGCTGGGTGAAGAACCGTCGCAATGAAACAGAAAAACTTTCCGGTGGCAGGATCGGTTATATTCATGTTCGTGCTATGGATGACGCCAGCATGCGGAATGTATTTGAAGAAGCGCTTGGCCGTAATATTGGTAAAGAAGCAGTGATCATTGATACGCGGTTCAATGGAGGTGGAAATATCCATGAGCAGTTATCGGATTTCCTCAGCGGCAAAAAATATTTCGATATCATTCCGCATGGACAATATGTAGGAAGCGAGCCTTACGATAAATGGACAAAGCCATCCATTGTACTCATCGGCGAAAGCAATTATTCGGATGCGCATCTTTTTCCTGTGGCCTATAAATTAAAAGGCATTGGCAAATTATTGGGTATGCCCGTGCCCGGCACAGGCACATTTGTTTGGTGGGAGAACCAGATCGATCCCAGCCTTGTATTTGGCATACCAATGGGGGGATGGCGGTCACCCGATGGAAAATTCTGTGAGAACAACCAGACAGAGCCTGATATCCGCGTTCGCAATGAACCTGATATCATGTCATCGGGCCGCGATCAGCAGATCGAAGCAGCAGTGAAAGAATTGCTGAAGAAGAATTAAAATAAAACAC
>JAYWAN010000077.1:0-15322 GCA_043782405.1 Chitinophagaceae bacterium | reverse complement strand
AATACTGAAAGAACATTACTTAGATCCGGCGTTAAGAATGATTACTTTAAACTTGACATAAAAAACAAGGGTAGAATACTGAAAATTTACATTGATGGTAAAGAATGTCTGAATAAAAGACTGGACTATTGGAAGTATAATAACTATTATAAACTCGGATGCTATCCACAAGTTAAAAAAGGCAATTTTAAAATTTATATACGATCATTTGAAGTAGAATAAGATACCGCTTAATGGAGATTCGCAGGGCTGGGAATTTTAAACCGACCCTTTTTGCTCTTTGGGTATATCATTGATCTTTTTTACCGCACCCCAACATACTGCGATGATAAGAATGATATTTCCTGTACGGGTTAAATTACCCAGCGTGTGAAGAA
Organism: Chitinophagaceae bacterium; assembly: GCA_043782405.1. Taxonomy (GTDB): domain Bacteria; phylum Bacteroidota; class Bacteroidia; order Chitinophagales; family Chitinophagaceae; genus Ferruginibacter. Next base: position 14,945 of record JAYWAN010000077.1, on the reverse strand, counting down.
AAAATTTGATCGAAGAGGCTGTACTGTAAGAGGTATTGTTGTCAAACTTGTAATAGTCTTTTTGATCAATAAGGTGAATGTTAAAAATGAGGTCCGCAACAATAATACCGATCAGCGCAAAGAACAATGCCCTTAAGCCACCACCAAGACCTGGCATGAGATAACTTTCTGTAAACTTTCCCATTGCATTAAGTGTGCTGGTTTGTTTTGCTTTATCCATTTTCAAAAAAATAACGATAACCATCACCAATACAGTAAGTCCAACCTTAATAACAATATGAATATCAGGAAATACCCAACTGGTAAGGCCCATACCCAGGCCCAGGACATCGGGAGTAGCTTTAGCGGCCATAACAATATTTTTTAAATAGAATAAATGTTGATCCTTCCGGTCTGTGAAATATTATGTAAAATATGAAACGCCGGCGACTTTTACAATAGCAAGATCAACGGTTGTTCATCGCATTATACACCACTTCCATGATCTTGCCCCGCACATTCATGTTCAGTAATTTTTTATTATCGCCTCCATCAGGGTTCACCCTGTTGCTCAATAAAACAAACACCAGGTTATAAGCCGGATCGGCCCACGCACAGGTACCTGTAAAGCCCGTATGCCCAAACGTTAGTGGCGATGCGAGGGAGCATGGATAAGGCTCCGTACGGATAAGGTTATCTTTCTCCGGCTTATCAAAACCATAGCCGCGACGGCTGATATCACTATGGTAAGCTGTAAAGAGTTCAATGGTTGCTTTATCCAGGTATTTTTTCCCGTTAAATGTGCCGCCGTTCAGTAGCATCTGCATGATCACGGCTATATCATAGGAATTACTGAAAAGCCCCGCATGCCCGGCAACCCCGCCAAACATGGCAGCACCCGGGTCATGTACATCGCCGTGTATAAGCTGTAGCCTGAAATATTTTTCCTGTTCTGTAGGTGCGATCCTGTCAAGCGAAACATGTTCCCTTGGCTTAAACCCGGCGGTAGTTAAACCAAGCGGAGTATAAAATTCTTTTTTTGCATATTCATCCAGTGTTAAACCGCTTATGGCTTCAACAACTTTCCCTAAAAAAATAAAATCATTATCGCTGTACACATATTTTTCTGCAGGGCCAAGCGGGCTTTGCAGGATACGCTTATAAATGGTATCTCTCCAGTCATTGCGCATGAACATGTTTTGAGCCACCCTTATATGGAAAGAGTCGTTTTGTGTGGTTGAATAATATTTCGGGTAAGGCACTCCATTAGTATCAATGGTCTCTTTATAAAACGGAATGAATGAAACCAGGCCGGCCTGGTGCAGTAAAATATTTTCGATCCGCAGGTTTTCCTTATTGCTTCCCTTTACCCAGGGCAGGTAGTCGCCTAATGTTTTTTTTATGTCTAATTTCCCTTCATCAAATAATTTCATCACCGAGATGGTGGTGGCACATATTTTAGTAACGGATGCCATATCATAAATGGTTTCCAGGTTTACCCGTGCCGTATTGCTGTAACCCAGGTTGCCATAGGCTTTGTGAAAAGCGATCCTGCCGTCTTTTGCCACCAGTACCACGCAGCCCGGGGCAGCCCCTTTTGCAATGGCATCATTGGCAATGGAATCAATGACTGATAACTTGTCAGCATTAAGTCCAACTTCACCCGGATTGACACGCGGTAAAAAATATCCAGTACTAACGATACCACTGCCAAATTTATATTCCGGGCAAACGGTAACGGGTAAATGCCCTTTAGCCGGAATTTTTCCCTGAAGCAGGTCTATTGCAGTATTCTGGATGATGTCATCATCTTCGTAACAGGCTACCAGGTTTTTTGCACCGCACCAATTTTTTATGGCATAGGGATTTCCAAATACAAATGTGATCGCATTTGTCTGTTGCTGTAACTGGCTCACCATGTCGACAGCCGCCTTACTGATGCCAAAATTATTGGCGGGCACCCGGTTATAAGCATGTATGCCAATGATAACTTTTTTATAGCGTTTCTTTATCAATTCAATAGTGGAAAGTATGCCGGTTGCCTCACGTTTGTAATCGAAATAAAAAACATCAGCCTTGTATTCATTGCGCATACGCATGGCAAAAGCATTGTCGCTGCTCATGCCTATGCTTATATAAGCCACATCATTTTCAACAGGGTTTTCGGGAGCAGGCATTGGAAAAAACATACTGTCTGTCCTTTTCAATACCGTCAGGGCATTTTCGGCGATCAGCCTGCGCATGCCTTTCAATTTACTGTTCAGGTCATTGGTAAGGTTATCGGTATTGACCGGCTTTAAATGAGATAGGCCATATTGGTATTTTACCATCAATACTTTTTTGCAATGTATTTCAATATCGGCCCAACTGAGTTTGTTAGCGGCAATAGCGGCTTTTATCTTGGCAATGGAACCAGGAACGTCGGGGGGAAGGCATAACATATCATTACCCGCTATCAACGACTGCACTGAAGCTTCACCGTTAGGAAAGAATTTATTCACACCCTGCATGCCAAGTGCATCGGTAAACGTTAACCCCTGGTAGCCCAGTTCATTCCTCATTAATTCTGTTACATTCTTTTTTGAAAGGGAAGTAGCCCTGTTGGCAGAACTGTCGATGGAAGGGATATACAAATGAGCGATCATTACGCTGCCCACGCCGGCTTTAAAGATCTGCCGGAATGGATATAATTCCAGTGAATCCAGTTGTGCCATTGATTTGTTGATAACAGGAAGGTCAAGGTGAGAATCAACAGCTACATCTCCATGCCCCGGAAAATGTTTGGCACAGGCCATCACCCCATTGTCCTGCATGCCCCGCATGTATTGAATTCCAAAAGCTGCAACTTTGTATTTATCCTCACCAAAACTGCGGTCATTGATAACTGGGTTATCGGGATTGTTGTTGATGTCTACCACCGGCGCAAAATTCACCTGTATGCCTATACGCTTACACTGTTCTGCAACGATCTTTCCATACTGGTAAGCAATATTGGCATCGGTTACCGCACCCAGCATCATTTGTTTTGGTAAGGGAAGCACACTATCGGTCATGCGCATACCAACACCCCACTCCGCATCAATACACATCAGTAATGGTGTTTTGGCAGCAGCCTGCAATGCATTAAACGCCATTGCCTGCTTTACCGGGTTGCCCTGGAAAACACAAATGCCGCCAATATTGTATTGTCTTACAAGACTGTCGACCTGCTTATCAAAATAAGTTACTGTTTTCGTTCTTCCATCAATAGTAGAAAGCCTTACTATCATCAACTGGGCGATCTGTTCATCGGGGCTCAGGGTTTTAAAAACACTGTCTACCCATTGTTGCGGGGCATTGCTTTGTGCAAAAGCCTCCGAACCAATAAAAAGAAGGGATATTAGAATGATTTTCCGCATTATGGCATAAAAGTTTTATAGTGCAGGGGATGTATTATTTTTGATGTTCTAAATTAATGGATTTTGCCCGATATTATTCAACTATTGCCCGATAACATTGCCAACCAGATCGCTGCCGGTGAAGTGATACAGCGCCCTGCCAGTGCAGTGAAAGAACTGTTGGAAAATGCAGTTGATGCAGGCGCCGATGAGATTAAACTTATTGTCAATGACGCCGGAAAAGCATTGATACAGGTGATTGATAATGGTAAAGGCATGAGTGAAACTGATGCTCGTATGGCATTTGAAAGGCACGCAACTTCCAAGATAAAAAGCATTGATGACCTGTTCCGCATAAAAACAATGGGCTTCCGGGGCGAAGCACTGGCAAGTATTGCCGCTGTGGCACAAGTGGAATTAAAAACAAAAAAGGCGGAAGATGAGACAGGTATTTATATAGAAATTGAGAACAGTACAGTCAAGAAACAGGAGCCGGTGGCTACACCTGTTGGGACAAGCATTGCAATGAAAAATCTTTTCTTCAATGTTCCTGCCCGGAGAAATTTTTTAAAAAGCAATGCAGCTGAACTAAAGCATATCGTAGATGAATTTATAAGGGTAGCCATGTCATTCCCGGGTGTTTTCTTTTCTTTTACCAGTAACGGCCAGGAGGTTTTTCATTTAGAGAAGGGCACACTTAAGCAACGTGTGGTGCAGGTGCTCGGAAATAATTACAATGCCAAACTGGTTCCCATACAGGAAGAGTCGGATTATATGCATATCTACGGTTTTGTTGGTAAACCCGAAACAGCCAAGAAGACCAGGGGCGACCAGTATTTTTTTGTGAACAACCGTTTCATCAAAAGCGCTTACCTCAATCACGCAATGATGAACGCTTTCAGTGAAATGATCGCCAAAGACAGTTTCCCGATGTATACACTGTTCATCGACCTTGACCCCTCGCAACTGGATATCAATGTTCATCCCACCAAACAGGAAATAAAATTTGAAGATGAAAAGATCGTGTATGCATTTCTACAGAGTGCGGTAAAACATTCACTGGCGCAATTCAGTATAACACCTACACTGGATTTTGAACTTGATATCTCTATCCAGCAATCGGATGCAGTGAGTAAACCATTTACAGAAGAAAAAAAATCATCAGCATCATCTTCTTCCCTGTACAATACTTTTACCCAAAAGAATCAATCACATTTTATTGAAAGTAAAAGCGAATTAAGGCACTGGAAAGATTTTTATGAGCCAAAACAGCCACAAGCGGGAAACGACAGGCCACAGGAGGAGGGTACACTGATACCTCACCTAAATGATAAGCCACAAACCGAAAATTTATTTCAACTACATAAGAGTTTTATCGTGGTGCAAAATGATAAGGGTTACTTACTCATTCATCAGCAAAACGCACACGAACGTATCCTCTATGAAAAATTTATGAAAGCTGTAGATGGCAAAGCCATTGCCACCCAGCGCAGTTTATTTCCCGTAACAATGGAGCTTGCAACAGCAGACGCTGTGATGCTTAATGAATTATTACCCGACCTGAATCACCTGGGTTATTTGCTGGAGCCCTTTGGCAATAATACTTTTGTGATACAGGGCACACCGGCTGATGTAGAACAGGGCAATGAAAAAAAAGTGATAGAAAAAATGCTGGAACAATACAAACATTTTAGTAGCGACCTTAAGTTCGGGAAAAGGGAAAAACTACTGCGCTCGCTTTCCCTGCAACAATCGATAAAAGCCGGAATTTCATTGACCGATAAGGAAATGAAAGTTTTGCTGGACAACCTCTTTGAATGCGCAACACCCAATGTTACCCCTAATGGCAAACCCGTTTTTTTAGAATTTAAAAAAGATGAGCTGGATAAATTATTTGGAAGATAGCAATCCCAATAAAAAAACCTGCAATAATTATTGCAGGTTTTTTTATTAAAGGATGATCAGTTATAATTTATGGAAGGCTGCATTACAAGTGTGGTTACCGTATATCACTCTCATCGTATAGTATCCCGCGATAAGGTCACCAATACTAAGCGTAACAACATTGTTACCAGCAACACCCTGTTGATGTTTTTCTTTTACCAGCACATTTAAAGCATTGTACACATAAACATTGATCATATCGGCCTGCGTAAGTGCTACATTTACACTTATTGAAGTAGTAGCAGGATTGGGATAAGCCTGTAACGTGCATTGTGTAGCTACGTGCTCAATATGAACAACATTGCAATATTCCTTTACACATCCTCCAAGCGTAACAGCCCTTAAACATACATAATAACGGCCCGTATCAGTGAATACATACACGGGATTATTCTGGTGAAGGATCACCGGAGGCGTTGAACTGCCGGCCCTGGTAATTGTCCAGGTTTGATCCAGTATTGCGAAATTGGCATTGGCATAAAAATATACTTTGTTCGGAATAAACGGATCTGCCTGGTAAGAGTAACTAACATGTATACTGTCGCAATTGACCTGTCCTGTTACAACTATTGTTTTACAGTTGGTAGATGTACAGTTTGTGCCACGCGATACCGTCAGGCAAACCGTATAAGTGCCGGCCTGTGCATAATGATGCGTGGCAATCATGTCATGGCTGCCACTGCCGTCACCAAATGTCCAAGTATATTGTGCACTCGTGTTTTGATAATCAGGGATAAATGTAAGGGTCTGGGTATTGGTACTGGCCCTTGTAAAAGTGAAATTGCTTTGGTTATTGCAAGGTGGTCCGGGCACGGGAACCGTAACAGAATCACATTTATAACGTACGCAGTTTGGACTTAATTCTACACGAAGACAAACATAATACCTGCCAGGGTTTGCATATTCATGTACTGCATTCCAGGAAGTAGCTGTTGTTCCGTCGCCAAAACTCCAGAAAATACCGGTTGTTGCTGCTGGTATATTGGTAAGGTTGGTGAAATAAACTTTTTTAGTATTCACCGAATCAAGGCGCCAGCTATAATTAGCCTGGAAATTACAGGTTGGTTGGACAACAACGGTTTTACATATTTCCCGTACACAATTATACAGGCCACTGCTGGTATTTCTCTTTTGTACCCTAAGGCAAACCGTATAAGTGCCGGGTTGTGTATAGGTATGATCCGGGCTCACTACATTAGATGAAGTGCCGTCACCAAATGTCCAGCGAATAGAATCACTGCTGGTTATCGGCGCAGAAGTATTAGTGAAGAAGATCTTCTGTGCAATGGTTTGATCTGCATGCCAGGTAAAATCGGCAACAAGCGTGCAGGTTGGATAAACAACAACAGTTTTACATATCTCGCTCACACAATTTATTACTATTCCTGCGGGGCCCCTCTTTTGCATCCTTAAACAAACTGTATAAGTGCCTGGTTGTGCATAAGTATGATCAGGGCTTCTTAAGTTAGATGAAGTGCCATCACCAAATGTCCAGCGTACAGAATCTGTTGTACTTACCGGTGTTGTAGTATTAGTGAAGAATATCTTTTGTGCATTGGCAGAATCAGAACGCCAGGTGAAATCAGCATGAATGTTACATGGCGCTTCCACAATTACAGTTTTGCAGATATATCTTATACAAGGTGTACCACCGGTATTAGAATTCTTCTTTACAATCAGGCATACATTATATGTGCCCGCATTAGCATAAGTATGCAACGGATTAGGAAGCAATGATGTGCCGCCATCACCAAAATTCCAGATAGTGGAATCAGTTGTAGCTGATGGTGTACTCAGGTTAGTAAACTGAACCATCAAAGGATTGGTTGGGGCTGCTGCAGAACTAAAGTCAACGACAAGGTTGCAGGGCGATGTTATTGTTATTGTTTTACAGATATATCTTACGCAAGGTGTGCTACCAGTGTTATTATTTTTCTTAACCCTTAAACATACAGTGTATGTACCTGCATTGGCATAAGTATGAGTTGGGTTAACATCATAAGATGTGCTGCCATCACCAAAGGTCCACGTAACAGAATCGGTACTTGCCAATGGGATACTTAAATTATGAAACTCTATCCTGTATGGGTTAACGGGGGGTGGCGCAGTAGAAACATTCCAGTTAAAGTCAACCACAAGGTTGCAGGGAATTGTTACTGTCACCGTTTTACAGATATACCTTACACAAGGCGCTATACCTGCAGGGGTATTATTCTTCTTAACCCTCAGGCATACGTTATAAGTGCCTGCATTGGCATAAGTATGAGTTGGGTTAACATCATAAGATGTGCTGCCATCACCAAATGTCCAGGTAACAGAATCAGTAGTTGCTAATGGGGTGCTTAAATTATGAAACTCAATCCTCAAAGGATTAACCGGGCTCGTGCTGGAAACATTCCAGCCAAAATCAACCACAAGGTTGCAGGGAGGATAAGTTACAGTTACAGATTTGCAAATATATTTTACGCACGGAGTTGAGGTTGGCGGAAGATTCTTTTTAACGATCAGGCAAACAGTGTACGTGCCGGCATTGGCATACGTATGTGTTGCATTAACATCGTGTGAACTGGTATTGTCTCCAAATATCCAGGTAATAGAATCGGTCGATGCCAGGGGAATACTAAGATTGGTATAATTGATCGTCAAACTATTTGTTGGGGATGCTGCCCAACTAAAATCCGCTACCAGACTACAAGGAGGGTCTACTATGACCTGCCTGGTAAATGATTGTGTACAAACGGCTACACCACTGGGGTTTGTTCTTACAATAGTATGGACCACCGCATAAGTGCCCGGAACTGCATAGGTGTGGCTTGGAATCACCTGGTGAACAACAGCACTGCCGTCGCCAAATGTCCAGCTATGTATAACCGAAGGCGAATCAGTAACTGCCGGTGTAAATTTTACTGTAGAAGCGGCAGTAAATTGATAGGAAAATTCTGCATTACAAGATGTGCTTTGTGCAGCTGCTTTAAAGGTGAATGCGGCAATGGAAAGCCACAAAAGGGTAAATAGTTTTTTCATAACAAAGTTTTTTGGTTGGGTGAATAGGTTTTTTTCATTAAGGATACTTGAGACTATAATAGAGATACGGCGACTTTGCCAATTGTTGCCTGAACAATAAAAATTTTAATATTTTTCCCTGACTCCCGTTAAAAAGCGCTCTACTGCCTGCCTGATGGGGGTTGCGCCTGTCTGATAATGGTTGGCCAAGATAGAAAAAATAAGCAATTTTCCGCTATTTGTTGTCAAAAACCCGCTCAAAGCACAGTTATTGCTAAGGGTGCCGGTTTTGGCATAGATGAAACTGCTGTCTTTTTTATAGTAGGATTTTAGGGTTCCTTCGCCACCGGTAGGTAAGATAGTTTTCAGCCGGGGCATGCCAAATTCATTCCTCATCTTATTAAGGATATATATAAACGCCTGGGGAGTAAATAAATTGTACCGGCTAAGCCCACTGCCATCCACCCATTTTGGCCGCTGGGGCAGGTCTTTCAGGTCTGTAGTCAAAAGGGTATCAATAATGGCCTGGTCACTCATATATCCCAGGCGCTCATTACTTGCCATCAGGAGGGTCTGTTCAGCAAAAAAATTATCACTGCGGTGCATCATGGGTTTAAAGAGGGAGTCAGTTAGTTGAGATTTTATTTTGTGCAGTTCTGAATGTGGTGGCGTTACCCCGTAAAGTGAGTTATCAGATAATGACCCGGGCTTAAGTTTTAAACCGAATTGACTATTTAAAATTTCAATAACAGTGTTCACCCCATCTGTGACAAAAGGGATTTCCTGTTTCGTGAATTTTGAAGATGTTTTATTGATATTAAGATGATTGGTGGATCGCTCACGTATTATATCGAAATTCAACAGCTCTTTTCTTGCAATAACAGAATCTCCTTTAAAAGCTGCGATGTAGTTATAGGGAAGTAAAAAGGAATTGCTGATATGCGATTCAAAAAAAGAAGGAATGATCTTCCAATTAATATCAGCAGAAAAAGCTCCTGTATAAGTAAAATTCTTTGTTTCAATCTTTAACGTGTTGCCATAAACAGGGAATGGATTTCGCTCCACCATATAATCATCATTGTAATCGTCCCAGGCCCAACCCAGGCCCAATGCGTTTTCGGTGAATGTTTTTGCAACATAAATTGTTTTGTTTTGCCCTTTCAAAAAATCTAAAACAGGATGGCGCTTAAAATCTTCATGTAAAAAACTTGGGTCCCCGGTTGGAAAAATATTAATAACAGTATCGCTTAAATCCTGATAATAGATCCCCGTTAAGCTGTCCCCTAAATATTTCATCCCGGCATATAAACTAAACAGCTTGGTATTACTTGCAGGAATAAAATTCTTCATTGCATTATAATTGTACCAGTATTTACCGGTAGCCGGTTCATAAATGCTGATGCCGATAAAGCCGGTGCTAATAGAGGAATCCTTTAATAAAATGGTATCTGCCTGTTTGGCGATCTGTTTGGAAACGGAGCAGGAAGCAAGGATAATTAATAATGAATAATTAATAATGAATAATTCTTTTAACTCCCGGGTTTTCATCATTACTAATTTTTAATTGTTGATCACACATTCCTTTCCTGCGCCCTCAGCCACCTCTCCGGTATCTCGTTCTGGCTGGCAACGATATAATCATTATAACTGCAGGCAATGAATTTCTTATTCGGCAACTGCATCCACCAGCGGCCCGTCTTCTTGCTCTGTAAAAAAATGGTTTCCACTTCTGTAAAAGTAGAGTGGTACTCGTTAAAATTATTCCTGTCTTCCATAGCAGCTTCCTGTTTGCCCCTGCTTTTGCCATCAATGAAATACCAGAGCATCTGTGCAACCTGTTTGGCGCTAAGGTCATTTATATCCAGCTGTGGCAGGTAACCATAAATACCAAAACTGTTGAGGTGACTGCTCATGCCGGCATAACGGGTAAGCATACAGGCTTCTTCACCGGTAAAACCATTGGGACTTTGCCGGCTGGCCGGTGAGTCGCTGTATTTGATGGCATTGATATCAAAACTCAATAAGTGTGTATTGCGCAGCACAGGCTCCATTTCTTCCATATTTTCTTTGGCAGCGCCTACCCTGTGGCAATCGAAACGGAGTTTGTCCATGGTTTCCAGCATACGGGGGTGTACAAAATAACTTTGAAAACCGATATGATTATAATGTTTTACCAGGTTAGGTTCGCCGGTTAGCATTTCCATTAAAAAATTTTCACTTCGTACCGGGCTTTCTCCTTTAAGATCGATCGTAGCATCAATGCAAGTGGCTTCCACTACTTGTTGCAGTTCTTTGTAGGCAAAATATTGCGCCAGGGTAATATCGTGTGATCCGCCCAATAGCACTACTGTTTTATTCATGCGTAACAGTTCGGCCAAAACAGTTTTTACAGCGGCATAGCTGTCGGCTAATGTTGCACCGGTGTGGATATTCCCTATATCAGCAATGCTTACCTCTTTGTGCCAGTAGTGCAATTGGTATAACTGCTTTCGGATACGGTCAGGCGCACTGCACGATGCATCGGGGATACTGTTTCCCCTTGTTTCTGCAACCCCTACCAAAACAATATCGGTATCCGTGATATCGGGCAGTGAAGTTTCATAGATATTGATATGTTTGGCCAGCTGGCCGTCATTATAACCATTGTCCCCGTTCAGTTCATGAACATTAATGGGATCAAGAAAATCATGCAGGTCGTACATTCAAAAAATTTGGACAAACCTAATTTAATAATTTCAGATTTTAGGGAATAAAAATTGTATGAAATGATCTGCTTTTTCAAAACAGTAAAATCCTAACTTCGTAACACAATTGATGAAATGATGAATAATAAAGAAGAGATACTCAGTGACGTAGTTATCAAGTTTGCCGGCGATAGCGGCGATGGTATGCAATTAACCGGTAGCCAGTTCACCAATAATACTGCCATGCTGGGGATTGACCTGGCCACTTTCCCGGATTTTCCGGCAGAGATCAGGGCCCCGATAGGTACATTACCCGGCGTGAGCGGTTACCAGTTGCGCTTTTCGTCCGACAGGATATTTACCCCCGGTGATGCCTGTGATGTATTGGTTGCCATGAATGCTGCGGCATTAAAAACAAACCTGCAGGCGCTTAAGCCCGGCGGAAAAATCATTGCCAATACAGATGGATTTGATTCCAAGAATCTTCGCCTGGCCAATTATCCCGAAGGTGTTAACCCATTGGAAGATGACAGCCTGGGTAATTATGAAGTGATAAAGATGGACGTCACCAAAATGACTAGGGAAGCATTGAAAGATATTACCATGGGCATGAAAGAAAAAGACCGGGCAAAAAATATGTTTGTACTCGGTTTTTTGTACTGGATGTACAACCGTGAAATGGAAAATACCATTGCATTCATCAAGGATAAATTCGGAAAGAAACCCGAAATATTTGAAAGCAACGTAAAAGCATTACAGGCTGGTTTTAATTTTGGCGATACAACAGAAACTTTTACCACAAGGTACAAAGTAGAAAAAGCAAAAATGGATCCTGGCATTTACCGCTCCATCATGGGCAACCAGGCCTTATCGTATGGGCTGATCGCCGCTTCACAGAAAAGCGGGCTGCAGTTATTTTTGGGCAGCTATCCCATTACCCCGGCCAGTGATATATTACATGAACTAAGTAAATACAAAACATTCGGTATTAAAACTTTCCAGGCTGAAGATGAGATTGCCGCTATTACTTCGGCTATTGGTGCCAGTTATGGAGGAAGCCTGGGAATTACTACAAGCAGCGGACCCGGTATTGCATTAAAAGGAGAAGCGATGGGGTTGGCAGTGATGCTGGAAATTCCTTTACTCATCATCAATATACAGCGTGGCGGGCCCAGCACGGGGCTTCCAACAAAAACGGAACAAAGCGACCTGATGCAGGCTTACTATGGCAGAAATGGCGAATGTCCCATGCCCATTGTATCAGCATCAACACCCAGTGATTGTTTCAGTGCTGTTTATGAAGCAGTGCGTATTGCAGTGCAGCATATGACGCCTGTATTGTTCTTGAGTGATGGTTATATTGCTAATGGTGCCGAGCCCTGGAAATTTCCCTTATCTGCCGAGCTGCCAGAAATTAAAACATCATTTGCATCCCGGAATAATGCTACTGATCTTGATGACAATGGTAAATTTCAACCCTATAAGCGTGACGAGAAACTGGTTCGCCCCTGGGCTATTCCGGGTACACCCGGATTGGAACACAGGGTAGGCGGACTGGAAAAACAGGACATCACTGGTAATATCAGTTATGAAGCGGATAATCACCAGCACATGGTTAAAACAAGACAGGCAAAAATAGACCTGATTGCAAATTATATTCCTGAACAAAAGCTGGATAGTGGCCCCGAAAAAGGAAAAGTGCTGGTATTAGGCTGGGGAAGCACTTACGGGGCAATCAAGAGTGCCTGTGCCGAATTACAAAAAGAAGGCCACGCCGTAGCGCATGCGCATCTCCGTTATGTTAGGCCTTTCCCGAGGAACCTTGGTGACATTTTAAAGAACTATGAACAGGTACTGGTACCCGAAATAAACAATGGCCAGCTGATTAGAATTATACGGGACGTTTATTTTATTGATGCAAAAGGATATAACAAGATCATGGGTATTCCCATTACAAAAGGGGAGTTGGTAAACGAAATAAAAAAGATGTTGTAAAACAGGCCCCGCACTGCTGTTCTTTTGAAAGATATGATGAATGAAATAAAAAAACCTTCTGTTTGGCAGAAGGTTTTTTATGTATAAATTTTTCTATTGGTGTTTTATTGCTTCTCTCCCGATGATATAACCTATTTTAATGTTAAAGGAAAAATAGGAATCATTTTTTTGCGGATTGCCACGCTGGTCTCCTTCAACAGTGATATGTGTAGGGTCTAATTCATATTGGCGGTCATTCAATAAAAATGCATTGTTTAATTTGCTACCGGTAAAATAATTCGGGTATAAAGTAGGATCAATATAGTTGGTACTTACATCATCGAGGTAGTCAGTAGATAAAATGCGGTACACAAATTCGGCCCTTACATTAAATGCAGACCCCCACTCGTATCTTACACCTATACCAACAGGGATATTCGTTTGTTTTAATTTATATACCTTTCTTTCGGGATATTCTTTGAAGCCCTGCCCTTCGGTACTCAATGGCTGCAGGTCGATCCATTTACCATTCAGTTGTGCCTGTGGATTAAAGGAAAAAAAACCAACACCGCCCAGTAAATAAGGGGAAAACAGCGGGGGTTCCTTATCATGTTCATCATCGTATTTATTAATAATATAGAGTGGGTGGATTTCCGCAGCAACCATAAACTCGGTGATATTGCTTCTGAAACTCAGGTTACGGTCATACCTCCCAAAAGTGGAAGCTTTAACTTTCTGTAATACCGCATCACTTGCTTTAACTTGGCCAAATGTGGCTTCGGCCCTCAGGGATAATGCATATTTATAATTGGCACTCAGGTAAAAACTTCCGGCTAACTGGTTATTGCCCAAGTTAAGATCTTTAATAAATGCTTTACCAATACCCTTTCTTCCTCCCACATCAGTAAGGCAGTTCATTATTCCCACTGAGCCACCTATTTCAAAATTTAAGGGGTTATCGTAGTATTTATTATCATAAAAGTAGTACTGGGCATCAGCCTCCTTTACAAAGCCGGTAAAAAACAACAGTAAACCTAGAGCAGTTATTATTCTTTTCATGCAACGAAATACTTTAGTAAAAAATGGTCGGGCTCAGGGAGGATATAAAATTAAGCACAAATAAAACGATTATTCCCCAATTATATTTCAACTTTAGCATTTTTGTTGACAAATTTACAAATTGATCTGAGCCCGCATATATCACAGTGGGGGCTCCGGGCCGTGCAAACATATCTTCCGTGTAGGATCAGCCAATGATGTGCTTTGTGAATATATTGTTCCGGTAAATGTTTTATTAATTGTTTTTCAGCCGAAAGTGGGGTGGTGGCATTGCTTGTTAAGCCAATTCTTGCACTTACCCTGAATACATGAGTATCTACCGCCATATTTGGCTGCTCATCAATTACTGAAGTGATCACATTTGCTGTTTTTCTTCCTACACCAGGCAACTGCATCAATTCATCAACTGTCATAGGAACCTTACCATTGAATTCTTCCTGTAACATATTTGCCATACCTATCAGGTGTTTGGTTTTATTATTGGGGTAGGAAATACTTTTGATCAGTGAAAAAACCTCTTCAAAGGAAGCCTTGCTAAGTGCAGCAGCATCCGGGAATTTTTTAAAAATAGCTGGGGTAGTAAGGTTTACCCTTTTGTCGGTACATTGGGCCGACAATATAACTGACACCAATAGTTGAAAAGGGCTGTCGTAAAATAATTCTGTCTCAGCATCCGGCGCGTGCTGCAAAAAATAATCAATTAAAAACCGGTAACGCTCTTTTTTGGTCATAAAAAATCCCCCGGTATATCGGGGGATAAAATTAACTAATTAACCAATGAATTAAGCCTGTGGTGTAAGTTCACCAACAGTTTTTTCAGCATAGTTTAAAATGTTATCGATTGTTTGCTGGCTTGGTGACATTTTAAGTGCTTCCAGCCTTTTTTGGGCTGAAGTTATCACTTCAAATTTTTCACGAAGACTCC
>JAYWAN010000076.1:0-5798 GCA_043782405.1 Chitinophagaceae bacterium | reverse complement strand
GCCGATTCATCATTCCACGCCCTTTATAGTTTTTTATCTTATTTTCCAGGTCATCCAGGTATATCGCCCTGTTAGGATCATTTTTAAGCTCATCCGCCAGAATTTCGGCCGAAGCGCAGGTATGCTGGCTATTAATCGCCATCAGTGTTTCGTCATCAGGAACTACAGGTGAATTAGCTTTTTTACAGCTTGTACCACAGATCAAAGAGACTGAAATGATAATCAGGATTTTTTTCATTTTGTTTATTTTTAGTTTTATTATCAAATGAGATGTTATTTTGGGATACTGACTTCTACATGTGTTATTATTTTTGAAACGGTTTTATCATGCAGTAAATTTGTGTAGCTTACTCTGAATCAATTGTCTTTTACTTTTTCATTTGTCTTTAAACTGCCATCCTCCCTCAGTGCTGTAAAAAATGTAGGGTGCTGTATTGCTGTGTTGTGGGTTAAAGAGGTAGGCCTTATTCTTCCTGTCGGTGAACCAAAGTTGCAAGTTGCCGGAAACATTTTGTATGCCTTTGAATACCAGCTCTGCTTTTATTATTTTCTGGGCCCGTACATCAACATTCATTGTGATCAGCAGCAGGGCTATCGCTAGCATTCTTTTGGCCATGCTGCAAAAATGCAACAGGAGAAGAGGATATACAAGGGGGATTGTACAGGTATGCAGGTTGGATGTATAGGTATGTAAGCAGTGGGCAGTTAGCAGCCTTCAGTTGGCAGTTTATAGCGGGAGTATCAACTTTTTCTTAGCCATTTTTCAAAACGTTGAAGGAAAGCATCTTTGCGGTTGGCAGATACGGGTAGGGTATCATTGTTCTCCATTACCAGTTCGCCACCACGGCCACGGATATATTCCTTGATGTATTGGAGGCGTACAATATACTGGTCGTGTATGCGGTGAAAATCATCAGCAGGCAATAATTTTTCAAATTCACCCAACTGGCGGGTTACCAAGATTGCCGGGCCTTCTTTTACGAAAAACTTTGTATAGTTGCCATTACTCTGGCAATATAATATATCAGCAGGATGAATGAATAGCAACCCATTTTGTGTGGGTAAGGCGATCTTGGTATTATTATTTTCCTTTGAAGTATTGTTTTGCAGCAGGCTGAATAAATGCTTGTTGATGGTTGAGTTCTCTATTTTTTGTATGGCGGTATTGGTGGCCCTGATGAATTTTTCTACCTCCAGGGGCTTGGTTAAATAACCCACTGCATTAATATCAAAGGCTTTTACTGCATAATGATTATGGGCGGTTATAAAAATAACTTCAAAATCGAGGGGCTCCAGTTTTTGTAGTATATCAAAACCGGTAAGGTTGGGCATTTCCACATCCATGAATACAAGTTGCGGCTGCAGTGCTTCGATCATTGCAAGGCCTTCAGCGGCATCATTACAGGCTGCCAGCACTTCCACTGAAGGAAAATGCTTTTTTAATAATTCCCCTACATAAGTAGTATTATTTAGTTCATCGTCGACCAATAATGTTTTAACCATGGTTCAATTATATTTTTACAAGGGTATGGTGAGTTGTATAAGGGTGCCATTTAATTTTTCATGTACAGACCGCAGGTCAACCACTTTGGTTGCGATATTATACAGCCGGCTTCTGCGTTCTGTATTTTCCATGCCAATGCCAACACGATCCGTATTCCTGTTATGTACATCAATTCCATTACCGTTATCCTGCACTTCAGCGATCAGCATGTCATCTTTTTTGTAAAACCTTACCTGCACCAGTCCCTGCCTGTGCTTTAAAGGCGCAATACCATGCTTTACTGCATTTTCAATATAGGGTTGTAATAACATGGAAGGTATTAACAGTTGTGCCGGTTGCATCGACTTATCAATTTCAATGGTATAGGAAAGTTTATCCAGGAAACGCAATTTTTCGAGCGACAAATAATTTTCCAGGAAATGAATTTCTTCCTGCAGGCTGATCTTTTGCAGGGAAGATTGCTCCATGGCCGATCGCAGCAGGGAAGCAAACCTGTCTAAGTACTTCTCGGCCTCTCCATGCTTTTGCTGGTGACTTAATAATTTAATGGAATTAAGGCAATTGAAAATAAAATGAGGGTTGATCTGTGATTTTAATGCCTGTAGTTCCAGCTCGGTCAGTTTTTTCTGGTTCAGCATTTCCTGCATGGCTGTTTCGCGTTTGGCCATTTCCCTTTTTCTGAGTAACCATATTATTAAACCACCCGACAGTAAAGTGATCAACAACCAAAACCATATTGTTTTCCAGAAAGGAGTGGTAATGCTAAATGAAATTACTAATGGCTTTGTTCCGGCGTTTCCGTTTACATCAATGGCCCTTATTGCTATTGCATATTCGCCACTGTTCAATTGCAGGTTCAACGTATTTGCATCTAGGGTTAGCCAGTTGCCATTATTGATGCGGTATTGAAAATAATTAAAATGCCCACCGAGTTCTATGCCTGCAAAATGCAATTCGATATTGTTTTGATTGTAATTTAACCGGTAATGCTCACTGATCGCCGTATCACTGTTGTTGATAATTATTCCCGTAAGGCGCACTGGGATATCAAACTTGCCTAGGCTAATATTGGCTGGTATGGCACAAATACCGTTCCCTGTGGCGCAATACATAGTATCATTGCTGTAGAGCATTTCATTAATAATATTGCTGCTGAGTCCATCATTGAGTGTAAGGTTCTGGTAGGTAAAATCACTGGGCGCTTTATTATACCGGAGTATACTTATACCATTATTGCTACCCAGCCATATTTCTCCCGGCCTGCCGCCGCTGATACATTTTATGCTGTTGCTGATAATGCCCTCATTGGCAGAAAATATTTTAACCACACTGTCATTATGTAACACCAGTACACCATTACTTGCTGTAGCAACCCACACATAATTATCTGGTGAACTGCAAATAGCTGTTATCCGCTCCCCCAACAAGGGATATTTTTTTGAAAGTGAATCATCCTTCTTTTTATCATAATCGAATTTGTATAAACCATCGGTACTGCCGTGGTATATCATGTTGCCGGACGCAATTGCTAAAGAAGTTGTTCTTTTATTAAATGTTGGTAAAAGATTTCTTTCGCCGGTTATTATATTTAGGGTGCCTAATCCGCCCAGCCTACCTTCAATAATGACACTGTCACTAAGTACTGCTGCTGTTTTGGAATAAACATTCTTTGTAAAAAATTTCATAGCAGGGTTAGAAAAATCAATATAAGTTCCACTTTCGCTAAAAGTAAAAATCTTGTTTTGCAAAACGATTATTTTCCTTTGCCAGCTATTTGAATTGCCCTGGGGCAGGGAATGGACGATAAAATATTTTCCGTCTGTTTCCACTACCTGGCCATAAAAATTGCCGGCTAAAAGGGCACCGTTGCGTTTTCGGGCCAGGCTTAAGAAATGAGTATTGGTGAAATTATCGGGTGTTGCAAATGTTTCAATGTATTTTTTCTTATACAAAAGCAACCCTTTATCAACCGTACTGATCCACATGTTGTGTTTACTATCATTATATAGATAAGTGGGAGCGTAATTGCCACTTATCTCAAATTGAGGGGCTAGGGTTTGTTTATCGAAAACATAAATTTTCCCTTTCCTACTGATAATATTAAAATAAGAAGTCGTAAACCCCCGCCAAAAGATAGGCTCGCCGATCGAAACCGAATCTATTTTATAATGCAGGGGATTAATTTTAAAGGAGGAGAACACATAGTATTTTCCATCAGTAAAATTGGTCAGGTAAAATTTGCCATTATCTATGGTAGTATTTGTATTTATGTCTTTTATCCATGCCTTTAAAGATAGGCTATCTGATAGCGCAGTACCCTTGATATAGGCAATTGAAGCGTTTGTATTATATGGGCGGGCAGCAAAAGCAATAAAATCAGTTTCATTATATTTTTGAATTACTAAAACTACTCCATATTTTTTAGTTAAATAATTGAGCTGGGTTAATTTTCCTTCCTTAAAAAAGTAGGACCCGTTTCTATTCCAATATAAAACGCCGCCACCAGGCAGTGCTTTAAGATATATAGTACCTGTGCCGTTCACCTTAGCAAGGTTGCTGTCTTGTTTTGCATTAACAAACCTGTTTTTTACTTCGTCAAAATAAGCGGGGCTTTGTTTAAGAAAGTTTAACTAAATGCTCCCGTTATTTTCTTTTACCACATCTAGCACATCATCATCGGGTAATCCATCCTTTGTGGTAAATGTTTGAAAATGCCTGCCATCAAACCTGCTAATACCGGCATCAGTTGCTACCCATAGAAAGCCCTTGTTATCTTCAACACAGGTGTAGATATGATTACTGGGTAATCCATCGGCAACGGTAAATGATCGGAAAAGGCTGTAGCCACCGTTTTGGGCAGTGGCAGTTAAGGGTACAGCAATGACAATGAGGAAAAAAATAAGCAGTCGGGAACGCATATACTAATATAATGTAAAAGAATGAATACCAGATACCGGATGCACTCTAAATATTGAATAGCTTTTCGATAATTGAATTCTATATAGTATCCAGTATCTTTTTGTTCACTTTCCCATTACCTTCTCCCACAATTCCGGTATCCTTTTTACCCAAACCAATTCCTTTGTTTTCACTTTGGCATCCTGAACGGGTGAACCAAAATATGACCGGCCGCCTTCCAGGTCGCCACCAACTCCGCTCTGTGCATATATAACTGCATTGGCACCAATGGTGAGTGTTTTGCTTACGCCAACCTGTCCCCAAAGGATCACCCCGTCTTCCAAAGTTACTACACCCGCAATGCCAACCTGTGCAGCAATGAGGCAGTTCTTCCCGGTTACTGTATCATGACCTACATGTATCATGTTATCCATCCTGGTTCCCTTGCCAATGATACTATCGTGGCTTACCCCCCGGTCGATGGTACAGCCTGCACCAATTTCCACATCGTCTTCTATAATAACCCTGCCGCAACTTGGCATTTTTTTATACCATACCTCGCGGTCCTTTTTACCGTTATAATAAAATGCATCGCTGCCGATAACCGTACCGGCCTGTATCACCACATTATTGCCAATGATACAATGATCCATGATTGAAACGTTGGGATGAATGATACAGTTTTTTCCGATGCTTACATGGTTTCCGATAAATGCATTGGGATAAATAAAAGTTCCTTCACCGATCGTTGCAGAATCACTGATCATTTTTGATGAAGGTTCAAACGGACGGAAATGATTCGCAATTTTACAATACGCCTCAAAGGGATTGTCAACAACTAATAAAGTTTTACCTTCTGGTACTGCTGTTTCTTTGTTGATGATGATAAAACTTGCGGCACTGTTAATGCATTTGTCATAATATTTCGGATGGTCAACAAAAACAAGATCTCCATTTTCAACCTTATGTAATTCGTTAATGCCTGTTGCATTACCAAGGTTGTTGCCAACTATTTTTGCAGTAATGAATTCGGCGATCCATTGTACAGAAACCGGGGAAGGGAATTGCATAAAAATAAATTTCAGCAAAGGTACAGCGCTTTGCATTTACTTGACTTTTGCCTGAAAAAGTAAAAAAACAAGTCATTATCCGCCTTTTTGAAAGAAATGAGTAAAAATATTTTTTACACAAAAAGGAACATAAATGATAGGAAAAGAGGAATGACATTTTCTTCTTCAATACAAAATAAAATGATAAACTTAATGCGCAGAAATAATTGCAATGGCTTGAAACATCAGTAAAATCAATACTTTCAGCTGATCGTATTTTTTTCAAGTAATAAAAAATAAAAATAAACCGCTCAGATCACCAGAATATTTTACCCCGGTAGCGTACA
>JAYWAN010000075.1:0-2192 GCA_043782405.1 Chitinophagaceae bacterium | reverse complement strand
TGTTTTCAGTTGGCATTTTGTTCATGGCAAACAATCGTATTAAGGGGTGAAAGATGAATAGGAAATTTACAGTTTTATCGGTAAACAAAAAATTATCTGCGCCAATTCATACACACTAATACATTTTTTGTAGTTTGAACTGAGAATATTCACCGCACATATTTACCTATGCTTCTGAAAACTGCCTGCCGTATTGTTTTTTTGGGAGTGATTGGCTTATTGGCCAGCCGCCCGGTTACTGCACAGCAAAAAACATATTGTAACCCAATCAATATCGATTATGGTTATTGCCCCATTCCTAATTTTGTTGAACAGGGAAAACACAGGGCCACAGCCGATCCGGTGATCACGGTTTTTAAAAATAATTATTACCTGTTTTCCACCAACCAATGGGGTTACTGGTGGAGCCCTGATATGCTTAACTGGAATTTTGTGTCACGCAAATTTTTAAAACCCTGGCATAAAGTATATGATGAATTGTGTGCCCCCGCCACATTGGTACTGGGAGATACTTTATTGGTGATCGGGTCTACCCACGATAAAAATTTTCCCTTGTGGATGAGCACCAACCCGCAAAAAGATGAATGGAAAGAAGCCGTGGATTCTTTTCAGGTAGGTGCCTGGGACCCGGGATTTTTTGTGGATGATGATAAGCGCGTTTATATTTATTGGGGTTCCAGTAATTTTTATCCGCTGTATGCACAGGAGGTAGACCGCAAAACATTACAACCCATTGGTAAGATCGTTGAAACCATCCGTTTGCATGATGAGATCCATGGATGGGAACGGTTTGGCGAACATAACGACAATACTTTACTCAAACCTTTTATGGAAGGTTCGTGGATGAATAAATACCATGGCAAATATTATTTACAATACGGTGCACCCGGTACAGAGTTCAGCGGATATGGTGATGGGGTATATATTGCTGATAAACCTTTGGGGCCATTTACCTATCAATCACACAATCCATTTTCGTTTAAACCCGGCGGATTTGCCAATGGTGCCGGGCATGGGGCTACTTACCAGGACCTTTTTAAACAGTGGTGGCATGTATCAACTATTGTCATCGCTACAAAAAATAATTTCGAACGCCGTATCGGTATCTGGCCTGCCAATTTTGATAAGGATGATGTGTTGTATACCAATACAGCTTATGGCGATTATCCGCATTTCCTGCCCAATGCAAAGGGTGATCATAATAAGAGTCAGTTTACAGGATGGATGTTATTGAATTATAACAAACCCGTAAAAGTATCTTCTACACTGGGAGGCTTTGCAGCGAATTTATCAGTTGATGAAAATATCAAAACCTATTGGAGTGCGGCAACTGGCAATAAAGGCGAATGGATAGAAACAGACCTCGGTGCATCATCAACTATCCATGCCATACAAATTAATTACGCAGACCAGGATGTGGAACTGATGGGAAAGCAAACGAATACCTATCATCAATACAAATTGTATTTCTCCAATGATGGAACGAACTGGAAAATTCTGGTTGATAAAAGCCGGAACAAAACCGATATCCCGCATGAATATGTAGAGCTATCCAAACCGGTTACGGCACGATATGTAAAAATGGAAAACATCCACATGCCCACCGGTAAATTTGCCATTAGCGGTTTGCGGGTATTTGGAAAAGGGAATGGCAGCCTGCCCGACACGGTTCAACATTTTATTGTATTGCGTGGCGATAGTGAACGCCGCAACAGCTGGCTTAAATGGCAGGTAAACGAAAAAGCCACCGGCTACACCATTTATACCGGAACGGCTCCTGATAAATTGTATACCAGCATTATGGTATACGGCAACAACGAATATTATTTTACCGCCATGGAAAAAAACCAGCCTTATTATTTTCAGATAGAAGCATTTAATGAGAATGGGGTTGGGAAGAGAACAGCTGTAATAAAAGTTGAATAAACCATTTTTTAATCTTTTTTAAAAACAGCAAAGAATTTTTTAATGGAATTGTATCTTATAATTATTCGGCATTAAAATATGCTTAAATATTTTCGTCTACTGTATTTGCCTTTTACATCTACAAAAGAATACTTTACCGGTCTACAAAAAAAAAATAATAAAATTTCCACTTGCATTTATAATTATTATGCATTAGTTTTATTTCATGAGACTTTATTTTTAATTTAATAAAGCCTTTACATAGTAACCAAACGCAACCAAAACGC
>JAYWAN010000074.1:0-5837 GCA_043782405.1 Chitinophagaceae bacterium | reverse complement strand
CTTGAGAAGCAAAATGAACGCTCAAAAAAAATAACAAATTGCGATATGAAATTAATCACCAGTTCTATCAGTATTTTATTCCTTTTTTTCGGTATTTGCCAGGCGCAACAAACCAACATAGATCCGGAAGCAAGATTAAAAGAATTGGGTATACAATTAATTACACCAACTCCGCCCATTGCGAATTATGTAAAGGCAGTACGTGTGGGCAATATGGTGTACCTCTCCGGCCACGGGCCCGATAAGCCTGAAGGAGGCCAGGTTACGGGTAAAGTTGGGAGCGATCTTACCCTGGAACAGGCAAGGGATGCAGCCAGGTTAACAGCTATTTCACTGCTTTCTACGCTGAAGGCTGAAGTGGGTAATTTAAATAAAGTAAAACGCATTGTAAAATTATTGGGCATGGTAAATGCCATTCCAACTTTTGAGCAGCACCCCAAAGTGATCAATGGATGTTCGGATTTGCTGGTACAGGTATTTGGAGAAAATGGCAAACATGCCCGCTCTGCGGTAGGTATGGGTTCACTACCCAATAATATCGCCGTAGAAATTGAGATGATTGTAGAGTTAAAAGAATAAATTTCAACATATGCAATTGTATTGTGTAGGATACCGGCCGTAACCGATCAATTGCGCATTACTTCAGGGCAGTACTTTCGAAAGCAGCAGTATAATCAGGCAACCAACAGCGGCTATATTTTTTAACCAACCACTACAACCAACAGTATGAAACGCAGAAATATTTTAAAGGGTATTACCCTTTTGCCGTTAGCCGGAACACTGGCTCCTTTCAAGTCGGTTTTTGCATCCCCTGCGGCAAATAACACAAAGTATTTAACAGGCCCGGGACAACTGTCTATAGGTCCGGATATTTTTCAGTCAATAGGAGTAGAACCTATCATCAATTGCAGGGGCACTTTTACCATCATTGGTGGTTCAATAGAGCGGCCTGAAGTACGGGCTGCGATGGAAGCAGCCTCTAAAGATTTTGTGCAGTACGACGAATTGGCGGATGGTATTGGCAAACGCCTGGCTGAAATTACGGGTGCAGAATGGGGAATGATTTCTGCTGGTTGTGCGGCCGGAATGAAGCATGTAACAGCCGCTTGTATAACTGGTGGTAATCCTGAAAAACTGATTCGTATCCCTGATCTTACGGGCTTTGAAAAAACCGAAGTGATCATTCCTACAACTTCCCGAAATGTATACGATCATGCCATCCGTAATATTGGGGCAACAATTATTGAAGTAAACAGCCCTGAGGAATTGGCGAATGCATTCAATGAAAGAACGGCCATGATTTATATAATGGCGTATGAAGAATCACAGCCGGGTCAACCGCTTTCGTTAGAGAATATTGCAAAAATGGCAAAGCCTCATAAAGTGCCCATACTGGTAGATGCAGCAGCAGAAGTACTCACCATTCCTAATATACATTTACAGCAAGGCGCTGATGTAGTAGTATACAGCGGTGGCAAGGCTATTTGCGGTCCGCAATGTGCCGGGTTGGTTTTGGGAAGAAAAGATATACTCATGTCTGCGTGGCAGGCTAGCTCACCGCACCATGGGCCGGGGAGGGATAATAAGGTGGGGCGTGAAGAAATGATGGGTATGCTGGCTGCTGTAGAAGCATGGCAAAAACGTGAACATGCCGCTGAATGGAAAACATGGCTTTCATGGCTGGATCTTATTGCAAAAAAATTATCCAGGATTGAAGGGGTCACCACATCGGTTTTTGAACCAACAGCATTGTCTAACAGGTCTCCGGTGTTGACGGTGTCATGGGATCCGTTAAAGTTTAATGTTACCGGTGATGAAATGGCTGAGGAGCTAGGTAGAAATAAACCCAGGGTGGCCATTGGGAGCGATAATAAAAGCGGAAGCACATCTATCAATATCACTACCGGCCAAATGCAACCGGGCAATGAAAAGATAGTAGCCAATCGTATTTATGGGGTTCTTTCGCAAACCCGTGCTCCTAAGAATACGACGGGTGCAATGCCGGCAGCCAATCTTTCGGGCAGTTGGGAGCTCACAATACAATTCTTTAGCAGCACCAGCCAGCACAGCTTATTTATTGAGCAGGATGGAAAATGGATAAAAGGAGCCCATAAAGGCGAATTTTCTACCCGTGAACTTACGGGCACCTTTGAAGGCGATCAGATTAAATTACGCAGCATTGACCGCCACCCGGCAGATGCCATTACGTTTATTTTTTCGGGCACTTTTACCAATGACGCATTTGCCGGCGCTGTGTATATGGGTGAATATCGCACTGCTACATTTACAGCGAAGCGAAGCAGTTATAAAATGAAATCGCAGGAAATTGTCGTGCCGGGAGGCCCGCCATTGGCAACTTAGTGTTGGTTGCAGGCTGTTGTTGCAGCCCTGGTAAATCAGGCAAAAACAGTCGGTACAAAAACCAGTTCTATAAAAAATGCTGAAACTATTTGCAACGTGCTATAATAAAACGTTGCATGAATAAAATCTTTTCGGCTCAAAAGAAAAGATGCCGGATCCTGTATAAAATAAAAAAGTGAATGTAAAACCTTGTTTAAATAAAACCGATAATATGAAAAAAGGAATTGGTTTATTATGGATGCTTCTTATTTTTTGTGGCGATATCGCCATGGCACAATTGTATGATATTGTAATAAAAGGCGGCCATGTAATTGATGCTAAAAATAACATTGATGCGGTGATGGATGTAGCCATTGCTGATGGAAAAGTTGTACAGGTTGCTGCTGATATAGATGGTAAACAGGCATCGCAAACTGTGGATGCCAAAGGCTTGTATGTAACACCTGGTTTAATTGACCTGCATGCCCACGTGTTCTTCGGTACGGAACCAGACCACTATTTAAGCAATGGCCTGGTTGCGGTGGTACCTGATGGTTTTACTTTCAGGGTTGGCGTTACAACAGTGGTAGATGCCGGTGGTGCCGGTTGGAAATCTTTCCCGGTGTTTAAAAAGAATATCATAGATAATTCTCAAACAAGGGTATTGTCTTTATTAAATATTATTGGCGAAGGCATGCGGGGCGGCGCTTATGAGCAGAACGAGAATGATATGGATGCCAAGATGAGTGCCTTTGTAGCAAAACAATACAAGGATATTGTAGTAGGCTTTAAAGTGGCCCATTTTAACGGGCCGGAATGGACACCGGTTGACCGTGCTGTTGAAGCGGGCAAACTGGCCAATATGCCCGTAATGATTGACTTTGGCGGTAATAACCCTCCTTTATCTATTGAAGAATTATTTATGAAGCACCTGAGGCCGGGTGATATTTTTACACACACCTATACCCTGCTTGACGGCAATGTAAGAGAAACAGTGGTAGATGAAAAAACAAATAAGGTGAAAGCATTTATTTGGGATGCTATAAAACGGGGTATTATTTTCGACGTTGGTTACGGTGGTGCCAGTTTCAATTTTTCACAGGCCATACCTGCACTGCAGCAGGGCTTTTTCCCAAAAACCATTAGTACCGATTTGCACACCGGCAGCATGAATGCTTCTATGAAAAGTCAGATTGATGTGATGTCTAAATTTCTGTTGATGGGCATGCCATTGAAAGATGTAATTAAAGCCAGTACCTGGGCCCCGGCACAGGTTATACAACACGAAGAACTGGGCAATCTTACCCCCGGCGGAATTGCGGATATTGCTATATTGGATCTACGGCAAGGCAGTTTTGGTTTTTATGATAAAACCGGTTATAAAGTAGATGGCAAACAAAAACTGGAATGTGCCATGACCATTAAGGGCGGTAGAATAGTGTATGATCTGAACGGCATAGCCAATCCAATTTATCCAAAACCAAAAACCAAATAACCATTACGGCCAGGCATAAGCGTTATATGAATCACCAGTTGCGTCGCATTCTATAACTATCGGATCCTGTACTATGGAAAATGGTAAGCAGTGTGAAACTATTGGTTTGCAAAGCAGCCAGTCATCTACTAAAAGTTGAATCAATCATTTGAAATGAAAATACAACATTGCTTATTTTGTTTAATTGCAACGGGTGCACTTTGGGCTTGCAACAACACTGCACCAAAAACCTCGACCAGCAAATTCTATACTGCTGCTGACTTTACAGCAGTTAATACATTTACCACCGGAGCCGAAGGCCCGGCTGTAGATACAGCAGGTAATTTGTATGCAGTAAACTATGGCCGTGAAGGCACCATTGGTATTATTACACCCGCCGGCGACAGCAGTATTTTTGTTGAATTGCCCAATGGTAGTATTGGCAATGGCATCCGGTTTAACAGCAAGGGTACGATGATGATAGCCGATTATACCAATCACAACATTCTGCGGGTAAACATGGCTAACAAACAAGTAAGTGTGTATGCTCACAATGCTGCCATGAACCAACCCAATGATATTGCCATTGATAGTAAGGACCGGCTATATGCCAGCGATCCTAACTGGAAGAACAACACCGGTCAGATATGGCGGGTAGATACAAACGGGCAAATACAATTACTGGAAGATAGTATGGGCACCACCAACGGAATTGAAGTAAGTCCCGATGAGAAAAATTTATACGTAAACGAATCGGTACAGCGTAACGTTTGGGTGTATGATTTATCTGACAGTGGTACCATCAGCAATAAGAGATTATTGATCCAATTTCCTGATTTTGGTATGGATGGAATGCGTTGCGATACTGATGGTAATTTGTACATTACCAGGCATGGCAAAGGCACCGTAGCGAAAGTATCGCCACAGGGTAAATTGCTTGCTGAAATTAAATTAAAGGGCACAAAGCCAAGCAATATTGCATTTGGTGGTACAGATGGCCGCACGGCCTTTATTACTTTACAGGACAGATGTAATATTGAAACTTTTAGAGTAGAAAAACCGGGAAGGGAATTTAAGCAGCGATAATGAAGTTCAATGCAGCCCAACGAAATGTAGTTCAAAGTTGTGAACCAGTAAAGGAGAAAAGGACAGTAAATGCCTTGCTAAAAAATCTTAAATAAATGCCTGCCAATATGATGAATAGAATTATTTTTTTATGTGCCCTGGTAATAGCCGGCGCCAATGGTTTTGCTCAAACCATGCAGAAAGAAGAGTTGATATTCCTTACCTCGGAATGGAAGGGCGAACGCTTTGCGGATGGACGTCCAAAAGTAGCAGATGAGCTGATAGAAAGAGCCAAAAATATTGGCTTTGAATCTGCCTGGACCATACTTAAAAACCTGGGCTATAACAACCAATACGAAGGTGGATGGAAAACAGTGAACGATACGTCGAAAATAACAGGGCGGGCGGTTACTGCACAGTATATGCCCAGCCGACCCGATGTTGAAAAAAATATCAAAGATCGGGGAAAGACCGAGGGCCGAAAGGGCAATACAAATTCCTGGCCGATTGATGTATTGATAAAAGGAGATGTTTATGTGGCTGATGGTTGTGGCAAGATTGCCAAAGGAACTTTAATCGGTGATAATTTGGGGAATTCGATTTTTGCAAAAAGCGGTAATGGGGTGGTTTTCGATGCATCGGTACGTGATCTTACCGGCTTATCACAAATAAAGGGATTCAATGCCTATGTGCGTGACTTTGATCCATCGTACCTCGAAGATGAGGTGTTGATGGGATTGAATACGCCCATTAGAATCGGGCATGCCATTGTATTGCCCGGAGACCTCGTAATATCAGACCGGGAGGGAATAATATTTATTCCTGCACATCTTGCTGAGAAAGTTGTGTACACTGCTGAGTTTATTGATTTAAGGGATTTGTTTGGTCATGAAATGTTGAAGAAAGGTACTTTTTCACCTGGCCAGATAGACAGCGACTGGACTGATGAAATTAAAAC
>JAYWAN010000073.1:0-2208 GCA_043782405.1 Chitinophagaceae bacterium | reverse complement strand
GGCCAGGTATCGCTAAAAGTCAAACGCTTGCCTACCCGAAATAATATTTTCATATCATTAACAGCACCTTCAGCCGTCCATGTTGTAGGATCATATTCATCAGAAGGCTGGTGGTAATTGTTTTTTGTATAATCATCCTCCAGTTGTTTGCCATATTCTTTCCCTTTCCCAACTACATCAATACCGGGATTGATATATAATGCCGGTATTCCCGCTTTCGCAAAATTAAAATGATCAGAACGGTAATAATGTCCTGCTTCCGGATGCGGATCTTTGGAAACATAGCCACCTGTTTTTTCCACTTCTTCTTTCAAATAATCTTCCAGTTCTGATTGCCCCGATCCTACAATGACCATATCCTTGGTTTTGGTAAATCGGTTCAACTCGTCGATATTAATATTAGCAACGGTTTTAGCGACAGGATAAACAGGATTTTCAGCATAATATTTAACGCAGATAGTTTTAAACAGCATGTAGCTGTACTGGCTGCTGATTCTTTTATGGGCCGTAAACCGTTTACAGCAGGTGAAACCATTACCATCCATTACCTGGAAACACAACTGAAGGCAATGGGACTGGAACCTGGTAACGGTAACAGTTATTTCCAGGATGTACCCATGGTGAATATTCAGGCCACAGCTGCACCCACTATGGAGGTGAATTCGCCCAAAGGTAATTTTACTTTAAAGGGTTTTGATGATTATGCAATATGGACAGATAAGGTTGATGAACACATCAACCTTGATAAAACAGAATTGGTATTTGCAGGCTATGGTGTGGTGGCACCGGAATATAACTGGAATGATTATGCAGGCCTGGATGTAAAAGGTAAAGTAGTCATGGTAATGGTAAACGATCCCGGTTTTTGGGTGGGTGATACCACACTCTTTAAAGGGAAAGAAATGACGTATTACGGCCGCTGGACCTACAAGTTTGAAGAAGCTGCAAGGCAGGGTGCCAAAGGCTGTCTCATCATTCATAATACGGCTGCCGCTTCATATCCATTCAAAGTGCAGCAAAGTGGACATAACTCTTCAAGACTGCAATTGGATAACCGTGGTAAAGACATGAAGAATTGTGATGTGATAGGCTGGATCCCTGAACCGATTGCCAATAAATTATTTACTGCAGCTGGTTTTGATTCTACATTATTGGTGAAAGCAAATAAACCCGGGTTTAAAGCTGTTCCGTTAAACATCAGCCTTACAACCAGCATGACTGTAAAAACAACCTATAGCAAATCGCATAATGTGATCGCAAAAGTTACCGGTTCCAAACATCCGGATGAAGTGATCATTTATTCTGCACACTGGGATCATTTTGGTATTGGCCGTCCGGATGCCAAAGGCGATTCTATTTATAACGGTGCTTATGATAATGCTTCCGGAACATCGGGTTTACTGGAAATGGCACGTGCCTTTAAAGCCATCAAACCTGAACGCACGGTTGTGATCTTATTGGTTACTTCTGAAGAACAGGGATTGCTGGGATCGAAATATTATGCGGAGAATCCTGTGTATCCGGTAGATAAAACGGTGGCCAATATTAATATAGATGAACTGAACCGTTTTGCCAAAACAAAAGACCTGGTGGTTGTTGGCAGTGGCCAGTCAGAACTGGAAGATTATTTGAAAGAAGAAGTAGAAAAAACAGGTGGGTATGTTTCCAATGATCCGCATCCGGAAGCCGGGCATTATTACCGCTCCGACCATTTCAATTTTGCTAAAGTGGGTATCCCTGCTTTGTATTGCAATGTAGGGATTGATGTAGAAGGAAAAGGAAAAGAATATGGCAGACAACTGGAGGATGATTATACAAAAAATAATTACCACCAGCCTTCTGATGAATACGACCCCAAAACATGGACAGCCGAAGGTGCCGTGAATGATATGAAAATATTATTCCGTGTGGGGAAACGTTTAGCCTTTTCAGACACATGGCCTAAATGGAAACCGGGATCAGAATTTAAGGCGATCAGGGATGCAAAGAAATAGACTCCCTATAAATGATTACTTAAGCAAATCATTTATAGGGAGGAAAGAACAAAAGGGAAGTTTTTCTGTTGTATTCAGTTAAACGTACCATCAATAATATATAAAAAATAAAGTGTATGCAAAGAAAGGCTACGCTTATTCTATCCGGTTTGTTTACTCTTTTGGTCAGTTCCACTGTCATTGCACAGAATATGGATTCTGTGAAAATCATCAC
>JAYWAN010000072.1:0-5857 GCA_043782405.1 Chitinophagaceae bacterium | reverse complement strand
TTTCCACCAAGGCAGGACGTGCCAGGATGAGTTTGTTTAAAAATATTAACTTACAGCGTAATCGATCGCTTGTGCAAAAATGTAACCTCCTTCTTTTAATTCTCCTTGTATCGACAAAATGTTTTTGTCAGAAAACCGTTTTTATTGAAAAATACACCTTGCCCGCAGAAATAAAAGCAGGGCAGGTGATCGTAGAAATGCCTTTTGGCTACTCGAATGTTCTGAATGTTCGTGGCGATACAGCCGGTTTAAGAACTGCCGGTGATATTTTTATTGACGTTGCCTGCACCGACTACCCGATAAATGCATCTTTAGTGACATTGAATAAAAGCAGGGTAGCATCTTTTTTAAAGCGTTTCCCCTTCATTAAAGAAACCCAGTTGGCGCAGGTCAATTTCTTTCAACAAACCGATGGTGAACTAAGGGAAAAAGCAATGACGATGTTTCATGGTTTGAACATAAAGTTCCGGGCTAAGCAGTCGGCAGAGAACACAAAACTCGAAGTCGTTAAGTTGGAAGACATCGTGAAAACAGGCTCACCTGTACCCACTACAAAACCAACAACAGTAGTAAAGAAAACTGATAGCGCAACCGCCGAACTCGAAAGAATATATGCAGGAAAACCACGCAATGTTCAAAATGGGAAGACATATATATTGGTTGGCAGCAGCAACATCATATCTACAGATGATGGCATACTCAAAAAATCGCCACTCGACTCTTTTGTTACCCGTGAACCAAAAGACGCTTTCGGTGAGGGTTTGATAAACAAATCAGAGTATAAGGAATTCAAGTCCTCCACTTCTATCCGCATTTATATTCCCCATTGGGTCAGTGAAGATATAGTCATTCCAAAAAAGACGGTCCAGGTTATGGAAAAACCGGTTCTTACTATCAGCAGGACTAATATACCCGACACCTCCATATTAAATATCCTGGACAGAACAAAATGGCAAAACACTACCATCGTTGGAGATGTTACCGGCAGCATGTATACCTACACCGCACAACTTTTGTTGTGGGTAAAAACAAATCCCATAGGCAGCAAAGCAAGGAACTTTGTATTTTTCAATGACGGTGATGGTATGCCTGACGAAGATAAAAAAACAGGAAGTACCGGCGGTATTTATTATAAAAGCTGCAGTACATATGCTGAAGTGGAGAAGCTGCTTACTTCAACCATGTTGAAAGGAGCTGGTGGCGACTGTCCCGAAAATAATATCGAGGCTTTATTGAAGGCAGAAAAAGCTTTCCCTACAACTGAATTCCAGGTGATGATCGCCGATAACTGGGCTCCCATAAAAGATAAAGTGCTGTGGCTGCAGCTTACAAAGCCGGTAAGGATCGTGGTGTGCGGTGCCACCGAATTCAATGTAAATATCGACTACCTGAACCTGGCAAGAATAACCAAAGGATCTGTTCATTTAATGGAAAGCGACCTGTACAACCTTGCCGGGATGAAAGAAGGAGAAATTTTAAAAGTTGGTAAAAACAGTTTTGTTGTCAAGGATGGAATGTTTGTGGAGACGGGGTATGATCTTAATAAATGAAGATTGTAATAGGCTACTTTTATTGGTATAAAGGTTTGACCACCTTTGAAAGGTGGTCAAACCTGTTGGGGATACACTTTCGTCATCCGAACGCCCCGGCTTGGTCTCTGACCAGCTCGCCTTCGCAAAGCTTCAGCGGAGCAAGGCCTGAGCCAGTGAGCCACGCTCTTGTATATTTTAATTTTTTGTACGAAGCAGAGGATGAAATCCTATTTATTTTTTCGCTGCTGGTCGGGAAACCACGCAGCGGCGTTTGCGAGAGGTAGAGACTTGCTCGCGGATGATTTTTTGAAGAACAACAACCACGGCGGAAAGATGTCTGCGAAAGATTATTTGGAATAAGATTGCCCTTTTATTAATTTGTTCCCTGCTCGCTGTTAGACAATCATTCCCAAAAACCTGTATTATGAAAATTAATTTTCTTGTGGTCACATTTCTCAGTTTTTGCATAGTACTAAATGCCGGATGCAGTAAAAGTGATACAATAACTTCTGCCAGTGGTAGCGGTAGCGGTAGTGGTAGTGGTAGTGGTAGCGGTAGTGGTGGTGGTAGTGGTGGTAGTGGTGGTAGTGGTGGTAGTGGTGGTAGTGTTGGTTCAACAGATCCTGCGGTTATTATTTTGGGCAGGTGGCAGGTTATTAAAGATTCTATCGTCACGCATAATTTTGCATTTTCAGATGGGACTATTCCTATCCCCGGTGTTTATATAGGTACTGCCAGCGATTATTGGCTTTTTCAGAATAACGGAACCGTATATATCTATGAAGGCGGGCCCGTTGGCACTACCCCTTACCAAGTAATTTCCGCTACCAGTTTATCTATTCCCGCAATGCAATGGGGCGATATAACTATCCTTACTTTAAACAACAACAGTTTTATATGGGAGAAAGCCATGACCAGCAGCAGTGGCGGCACTTATTACAGAAGGGCATATTTTAGTAAGTAGTTAATTTAGATATTAGAAAAATGAGCTGCCTCTTACTAATGTTGGCATATTTTAAAATCATCCGCAAGCCAACTACTTAATCATCATAAGCCGCTGTGTGCCTATCCGGATTATTTCGGGAACGCCCTCGCCAACAGTGAAAGTAACCTTATGTTTTCTCTGCTGGTCGGGAGACCAGGCAAATAAATACAAATGATTTTGCGATTGAGAGACCGGAGTGAGAGTTTATTGTTTGCGCCAGGCAAATAAGAAATCTTATTGTTTGCGCTGCTGGTCGGGAGACCAGGCAGCGGCGTTTGCTAGTTGTGGCATTGGCTTGTGTATAGATTTGAGGAACACCTGCGACGGTGGAAAAAAGAGAAAAATCTATACGGAAAAATTTTTACACTTGGAGTTGATTGAAAACTCGCCCCAGCACCAAGTATATACGTAAGTTCTGTTTCTTTCATAAAAATCTAATTGGCAAATAAAAAACCGCAGCCCAATGAGCTACGGTTTTCATATTAATATTTCGTTTAAAAATCATCCTTCGATAAGCTCAGGACGACATTTAATTCTTATTTCACTTCTTCAAACGGCACATCCTCCACTTTACTCTCCCCGCCTCCGTCATGTTGTTGATGTTCGGAACCGGGATCGGCACCCGTTTGTGCGCCACCGGCTTCCTGTGTGGCTTTGTACATTTCTTCACTGGCAGATGCCCATGCGGCATTCATTTCGGCAGATGCTGCGTCAATTGCAGCGATGTCCTGCGTTTTGTGCGCTTCTTTTAATTTTTCCAGTGCTGCTTCTATCGGCGCTTTCTTATCGGCAGGTATCTTATCGCCGTATTCTTTCAATTGTTTTTCTGTCTGGAAGATAAGGCTATCGGCCTGGTTGATCTTTTCTACTTTTTCTTTCTCGGCTTTATCAGCGGCTTCGTTGGCTTTTGCATCATTTTTCATCTTTTCAATTTCTTCCTTGCTTAAACCGCTGCCCGCTTCAATGCGTATCTTCTGTTCTTTGCCCGTGCCCTTGTCTTTTGCACTTACCTGTAATATACCATTGGCATCAATATCGAATGTTACTTCAATTTGCGGAACGCCCCTTGGTGCTGGTGGTATTCCATCAAGGTTGAATATGCCCAGGTTCTTATTGTCCTTCGCCATTGAACGCTCGCCCTGCAATATATTGATCTGCACACCGGGCTGGTTATCCGAATAGGTAGAGAATACCTGCGATTTTTTTGAAGGTATCGTCGTATTAGATTCTATCAGCGGGGTCATGATGCCACCTGCTGTTTCAATACCTAAAGTAAGCGGTGTTACGTCGAGCAATAACACGTCTTTAATATCGCCGCTCAATACTGCACCCTGTATACCTGCACCAATGGCAACCACTTCATCAGGGTTAACACTGCGGTTGGCTTTTTTACCAAAATATTTTTCAACGATCTCCTGCACTTTGGGGATACGGCTGCTGCCGCCCACCAATATCACTTCATCAATTTCTGATGTGTTCATGTTGGCATCTTTCAATGCCTGCTCACAGGGTTTTAAACAACGCTCAAATAATTTATCGGCCAGCGCTTCAAATTTTGCACGGGTCAATTTTTTTACCAGGTGCTTGGGTACTCCATCCACTGCTGTTACATAGGGCAGGTTTATTTCTGTTTCGGCAGAAGAAGATAATTCCACTTTTGCTTTTTCAGCAGCTTCTTTTAAACGCTGCAAAGCCATCGGGTCTTTACGCAAATCGATGCCTTCATCATTTTTAAATTCTCCTGCCAGCCAGTCCATGATCACTTTATCAAAATCATCACCACCCAGGTGTGTGTCACCGTTGGTTGATTTTACTTCAAACACACCATCGCCCAGTTCCAGTACTGATATATCGAATGTTCCGCCGCCAAGGTCGAACACGGCAATTTTCTGGTCTTTACCACCCTTGTCCAACCCATAAGCCAATGCGGCTGCAGTTGGTTCATTTACGATCCTGCGCACATTCAATCCTGCAATTTCACCGGCTTCTTTGGTGGCCTGGCGTTGTGCATCATTGAAATAGGCCGGCACCGTAATAACGGCTTCCGTAACTTCCTGGCCCAGGTAATCTTCTGCAGTTTTCTTCATTTTCTGCAGCACCATGGCACTTATCTCCTGTGGGGTGTACTGTCTGCCATCTATGTCAATACGAACCGTATTATTGTCACCTTTTACCACTTTATAGCTCCAATGGCTGATCTCTTCTGTTACTTCGTCAAAACGGCGGCCCATAAAACGCTTTACGCTACTGATGGTATTCTGCGAGTTGGTGATGGCCTGGCGCTTTGCCGGGTCGCCCACTTTTCGCTCTCCGTTTTTGAGAAAAGCCACTACAGACGGGGTTGTACGACGCCCTTCTTCATTGGCGATAACCACCGGTTCGTTGCCTTCCATAACCGAAACACAACTGTTTGTTGTTCCAAGGTCTATTCCTATAATCTTTCCCATGTCTTAAAATATTTTTTGTTTAGCAGTAAATCTCAATGATTGTGCCGAAGGGGGTGTGAATGCAAAAATGGCAGATAGACTGGGAATGATGACCCAACAGGGACTAATATGGAGTGCAAATTGTAGATCCGGCTATAAATTTTGAACGACCCACCGTAAGCTACTTCTTTTTAAAACTAAAATGCTTCTGGCTCAGGTAACTGATGGTAACAATGATAACGGTAGTAATGCACTGGCTGAGGAAGGGCCACCAGCCGAATACCTCTACAAAAACCTTAAGGATAAAATAGTTGAGGGTAAGATTAAGCAGGAAGGAAAGCAGGTAGCGGAAAAGTTGTATCCTTCCTTTTAAATTTGAGTCTACAAACACCACGTACTTCATCAGGATAAAACCAACAAGAAAGTTAACGCAAAAAGAAATGAACAAAGCAGCATTGTGCGGTTTGAATGTATAAAAACCCAGGTCCACATTCTGAAACTTAAAAACATACACCAATAATATTTTGAAGAGCGCAAGTCCTAACACCGTATTGGCACCACCACAGACAGCATAACGGAAGGTTTGTTCCGGCATAAATTTCCGGAAGGGCGGATAGAAAAAATCAATGAATGATATGATATTTTTTTTTGCCAAAGGATTTTTAGTTCAGAGTTCAGAGTTTAGAGTTTAGAGTTTAGAGTTTAGAGTTTAGAGTTTAGAGTTTAGAGTTTAGAGTGATGGACAGGTTCTGATATAAATGTTGTTGCATCAGCCTGAGAATTATCAATTATTAATTCTTAATTAGCCATACAACTCTTCCCGCATTGCTTTTACTCTTTCATCAACAAGGTATTCATCATATGTCATCAGCCTGTCGATCATTCCTTTTGGTGTAAGTTCAATGATCCTGTTG
>JAYWAN010000071.1:0-2221 GCA_043782405.1 Chitinophagaceae bacterium | reverse complement strand
TTGGGCAACCTCATTTATTTTTTTCTGCATAAAATCCAATACATACTCATCCTGCAGGCCCATGGTATGGGTGGGTAAATTTTTATAACCCGGAATATCCTGCCTGCAGTAATAATTTTCTATGCCCAGCCAATGCACACATTTGGCAAAACCAAAATTGTCAAAATCATCCCCTATACAGAAAAAGGAATGGTAATTATTTTTTTTAAGTGCTGTACCAATAGGTGTAAGGGGCATATTCACAAATTGTGAATGATAAAGTGGTATATCCGAAACCGTTGGCAGCCCGGCCAGGATTGCGGTAATGCCTTTGTTGGATAAATGCGCATAACAAAAAGCATTGTTATAAAAAGTGCTTTTCTGCAACAGGGAATCAAAAAAGGGCATGGCAACTTTATAAGGGCTACGGTCATCAAAAAAATCATAAGGCACACTCTCCATGATAAAGAGTACAATATTCTTATGGCCGCTATCCCTGTTGTTTACAGGAATGGTCTTCCTTATCGGGAAAACCGAATCGCATTCCGCAACAGGAAGGTAGTTTTCCAGTGGGATATCCTGTCCCCTTCTCAATATGGAATAAGTAAAACTGTGGAAAGAATTTTGAACAATTAGCAATTGTTTGCTGTTCAATTCCACCAATGCAAAAGTGGGGATCAATGCTTTTGCAAAATTGTTCTTATAAAAAGGTAATAATGCAATGGACAATAAGGCCAGCAATGTTACAGCGCCGCATCTTTTACCCGAAGAAAATGCTTTAAAGAACCTGGCATGCAGTTTCCAGTTCAGAAAAATAACACCCGCAATGGCCAAAAAAAATGCTGCGATGATAAAAATATTGAGGTGAAACAATTCTTTGAAAGGATGGTTTAAAACATACAACAGGTCGGCACTGGCCCGTTGAAAATGAAAGCGGAAATAAAAAATATCAGAAAGATTTAATAAAACAAGTACGCTGTTCACCATAACAGCGGCGATCAGTATCACCCGGGAACTTAGTCTGCCTGGCAGGAGACGTGCCAGTTGCAATAGGATCAGTAAAGGGATGTTGACCAGCAAAAGAATAAAAAGATCGCTCCATAACGACCATTTTACCAGCATCAATTTATCCTTCCATACATTTGTTGCATCCGAAGCGCTGAATATAAAATGGTAATTATAGTTATAAAATATTATTTTTAAAATGGAAAGGATCGTTAGCCCGCTTAAAATAAACAACAGGAAGGGTTTATTGTTTTGCCAGGCAGCTTTACTTCGTGAGGGCAAATGGTTTACTTTCATAAAACTTGAATATTCATGCCGCTTAAGTGGATAGTGCAAAACAAATATAAGCTAATAGCTGCTGTCATTGGCGCATACCTGCTTATTGATCTCGTTGTGCACAAAGGCCTGGTAAGGGTATTGGTGCCCAAAACATTCCCGGTGTATAAAATGCAGGACAGCCATCCCCCCAATAATAATACACTGATCAATACCAATAAAGAATGGGCAAAAGCGATCAATACCATTGCACTAATGAACAAACTGGAAAAAGAGAGCGATGGTTTGGAATGTGATGTTTATTTTGACCGGGATAAAAACGGTTTTGATGTACACCATGATGAAGATAAATCGCTTGGCCTCAACCTTAATGATTTATTGCAGGTGTATCATGGCCGTGGCCTTCATGCTTCTGTATGGCTTGATTTTAAAAACCTGGATACAGCCAATAAATCTTCTTCTCTTACCGAATTGATCCGCCTGAGAAAAAAATATGGGTTGACCGATAAGGTATTGGTTGAATCTTCTAAGCCAAACCTGTTAAAAGATTTTGGGGACAGCGGTTTTTTTACAGCATATTATACACCAATGTTCAATCCTTACCTGGCCAGTGATGATGCTATCGGGCATTGGGTGGACAGTCTTTCTGGAGTGATCAATAACTCTGCCGTGAATGCGCTTTCGGGATATTATTTCCAGTACCCGTTCCTGCACCAGTATTTCCCCAGTTATCCCATCCTTATCTGGTCACCAAACGATAAGTTCAGCCTGGTGAATTGGTGGTACCAAAGAAAGATCGCAGCGGATAAAACAGTTTTCATCTCCCTTTATCCCTAAGCGGATATTCCATTTTTTTTAATTTTCGGTAGTGGTACAGTTTGAAAATTGTCAGGTTGAGCTTGTCGAAACCGCTTTAGGATGATAATCCTTATACTAATCCGCCTTCGACAAGCTCAGGCTG
>JAYWAN010000070.1:0-2226 GCA_043782405.1 Chitinophagaceae bacterium | reverse complement strand
ACAATACTGCCTGATCCCTTTTTTGCCATTACCGCACCAAAAACCTGTGTGGGAATGATGGTGCCCCATACATTCAATACCATTGCTTTCTTCATGCCATCAATATTCATGGAGAAAATATCTGCATCGGGTTGAAGAACACCTTCGGGCATATTACCACCGGCTCCGTTTACCAGCCCATCAATGGTTCCGTATTTTTCGAGGATACTATCGCGTGCTTTAACAAGGTCTGCTTCTTCCAGTACATTGGCTACCACAGCAAAAGCTTTTCCGCGATTGGCAATGATCTCATCCGCCCTTTGTTGTGCCAGTTCTGCATTACGGCCAAGTATCACAGGGATCCCGCCGGCAGCCGCTATTCCTTTTACAAATGATCCGCCCAATATTCCTGTACCACCGGTTACAACGATTACTTTATCTTTTAATGAAAACAAACTATCGGATCCCATGTCAGGCAATTAGATTATGTATGAATGTGATTCTTTTTTTTCTGTTAAGAAGAGAATCTGCTATTTTAATTTACGAAAACGATGTAGGCATTTTTGAAAATGATGATACTTCTTTTTATTTATTCACGGATCATTTCCACTCGCAATATATCTTTGATCGCAATCAATACTTCTTTTCTTTTTTTAATAAATACCAGTGAATTATCTACCTGTTTCTGAATCACCCCTTCCATGATCACCTGGTCATCAGCTCCGAAAACTTTTAAAGGTGTTTTGTGTTCGATGAAATAAGTGTATGCAGATTCTGTATGGCTGCTAACCACAGCACTATTTGGTACACTACCCCCTTTTTTGGTTGTAATCAATATCACACCTGCTGCACCCTGTGCGCCATAAGCTGTTGCAGAAGCGGCATCCTTCAACACGCTTATCCCCTCAACATCCTGCGGATTAATGCCGGACAAATCGCCACCGTAGATAGCTCCATTGACAACAATCAATGGATTCTTTTGATTACTCAGGCTGCCAATACCTCTTATGGTAACGGTACCACCGTTTTTGTCGTTCGATGATCTTACGTCTAGTCCCGGCACCTCTTTGAGCATGTCAAAAATGTTTCGATAAGTGCCTGAAGGCAGTGAAGTAGCTTTGGACTGACCCGTTACTATATTAGAAATGCTCAGCACTCCCATGCATACAAAGAAGCCGATAAGTTGTTTAGTTGTTTTCATAAGGTTATTTTTTAGCAGCTAATTTTTGTGCCTGAGTAGTTGTATAATATTTGGCCAACATATTCGGCACTTCCCATGCAGGCATCGTATGATGTGATAAATACTCCAGGTATTTTTCCGTTACCCGGGCAAAATGCGATTCATGTCCTTCCTTAAATGATTCCGGAATGATCACTTCCCAACCTTTTGCATTTTTTTGGAGTGTAACCCCTTTGTATTGTTGTGCAATTTTTTCAATAACTGCCTGCATTTCCTTTTCATAAGCCGGCCCCTGTACCAATGGTTCAATATACAAAGTGGGTTTGTACTGTTGCTCTGCACCCTGCCTGATCACCAAATTTGCTTTGGTGCCACGCATAATGGAATAATGGGTATCCCCTGTTCCATCGGGTGCTTTGTAATTCCAGATCACAGATACTTTTGCGTGAACACCTTTTACTGTATAATTGATCTCACCATTACTCAATACACTAATATTATTTTTATTGTCAGTGTATTTTTTCAGGTAAGCCGGTACCTCATTCATTTTGGTCAATTCGGTAAACTGGTCTTTACTGATAGAAGTAGCCCAGCTTCTGGCTGATGTTAGTTTGATGTCTTTGAGGTAATCCAATGTTACATTTGGAAAACACTCCCATTGCACCAAATCAACTAAGTGAGTTGTGACATCTACAATACCTTCTCCTTCCTGTTCCACATCGAGAAACCAGGCCGGCCTTGTTAAAACAGCACCCGATACATATTTATAAAAATGGTGTACACTTTCTTTGGTCACAGCCGGTTCTGCAGCCGTTCCTTTTTGTAAGGCCCCGAATACAGAAGACTGCATGGATAATGCCCTTTGCAAAACGGTGGTGATTTCATAACGTTCAGTCATGATATCATACAATAACAATTTATTTTTTTCTGCAGTGGCAAATGCCTGCTTCAACTGGTTAAAACCTTTTTCGTTGATCACCATCGGCTTATCGGAGAAAACATTAAAACCGGCTTGTACAGATTTCAATATATAATCCGTTTTCAACTGGTTATTACCGGCAAGCACT
>JAYWAN010000069.1:0-2227 GCA_043782405.1 Chitinophagaceae bacterium | reverse complement strand
AAAACAACCTTTGGGCTTTCTCATCTTTTTGATATGCGCCTTTGCGGAATGCAACCGCACCCCTTTTGATCTTGCAGAAGCAGAGAACGAACTGGTGGGCGGTTATCATACGGAGTATTCATCCATGAAACTTGGTTTTTATTTATTTGCAGAGTACATCAATATGTTTTTAAGCAGCGCTGTTATGGTGAGCTTGTTTTTTGGAGGTTACGATATTCCGTTTGTAAATGACGGGCATCTTGCCGCCAACATAGGCGTTAACTGGGCCGCGGTGCTACAGGGGCTTTGTTTGTTTGCAAAAATTGTGGGCTTCCTTTTCTTATTCATGTGGGTAAGGTGGACGATCCCCCGGTTTCGTTACGACCAGTTAATGAACCTGGGGTGGAAGATATTGATACCACTGGCATTGTTCAATATGGTGATCACCGGTGGGTTGATATTGTTGAAATTAAATCACTGGCATTTCTAAACCTCCTATCGCACAAGGAGGGCTTGGGAAGTTTATTATGGTTGAGTTTAGGTTACTTTTGCGACATTAAATTTTTATAGAAAAGGTTACTTCAAAAGGACCCTGGAAATTAAATATGCAAGCACTTACAAAAAAAGCAGATGCAGTATCACGCCAGCCGATGACGTGGTGGGAGCGGATGTACCTTCCTGCGATCTTTAAAGGTATGGCCATTACTTTCAGCCATATGTTTAAGAAAAAACCCACGATAAATTATCCCGAGAAGACCCGGCCTTTCAGCCCGGTATTCAGGGGTTTGCAGATATTGAACCGGGATGAGGAGGGGCGCGAAAAGTGCACGGCCTGCGGATTGTGTGCAGTGGCATGCCCGGCGGAAGCGATCACCATGGAGGCGGCAGAGCGGCAGCCCGGTGAAGAGCATTTGTACAAGGAAGAAAAATATGCGGCCAAATACGAGATCAACATGCTGCGTTGTATTTTTTGCGGTTTTTGCGAAGAGGCTTGTCCCAAGGACGCCATCTACCTGAGTGAAACCTTTGCGCCTTCTAATTTTCAGCGTAAAGGATTTATTTATGGAAAAGATGACCTGTTGATACCGGACCCGGTTAAAGAACCGGAAGCATTTGCAAAAGCACGGGGTAGCAGGGCAATGCAACCACAGGGGCACGGGAATGAACATTGATTACGGTATGCCGGGTTCACCTAAAAAGAAAATTAATAATAGGTTATCATAAAATCTTGAGGGTGCAAAGTGCAGTAAGCAATAAGAGAAAATAAAAATACAGATCAGCAATGTTACAATCAACCATTCAACTATTCAACCAATCAACCATTCACCGCTAATGGAAGTAACAGAAATATTATTTTGGTTTTTATCGGTGCTGGCGTTGACAGCGGCAGCAGGTGTGGTATTAAGCAAAAATCCTGTATACAGCGTGCTATGGCTTATCGTTGTTTTCTTTACGATATCAGGACATTATATGCTGATGAATGCACAGTTTCTTTTTATCGTAAATATTATAGTTTATGCGGGCGCGATAATGGTTTTATTCCTCTTTGTGATAATGCAAAATTTAAATGTGGATGTAGAACCCGCAAAAAATATCTACATAAAATTTGCAGGCGTTATCTCCGGGATGTGTTTAATGATAATAATTATTGCAGCATTGGCTCGATCTTATGATACAAAAGTGGTGATGACGAGAGGTACCGACATTGGCTTAATTAAGAACTTAGGGACAGCATTGTTCAAAAATTATTTAATTCCTTTTGAGGTTAGCAGTGTCTTATTTTTAAGCGCATTAGTGGGAGCGGTTGTTCTTAGTAAAAAAGACGAGCAAAGTAAACCTGTAAAACCCATAATATGAAAACACACATCCTCATCTTTGCCATCCTTTTACTGGGGTTAAGCAAACGATCATCTGCCCAAATTGATCTTGAGAACCTTGACCTTAAATCTTTGATCGGGAAAGTAATGAACGTGGAACACGGTTTCTCTCCTAAGTTCTCCCTTGGAAATTTACGCATCCCAAAGATCCCGAAAGTAGCAGAGATACTGGGTTTAAAGAAGAGCCCGCAGGTAAACAAATTATTCAACACTTTTCGCACCGGCAGAACCATATTCCAGCTCACGTCTTACGCCGGCAGTGCAGTTGCACTCTACGGGGTAATAAAATCAGCCGGTGATTCGGCAAGCAGAACCAATTATAAGGGAGCATTGGTAGGCGGATTGACAAGCCTCGCTACAGGAGTTCTCGT
>JAYWAN010000068.1:0-15871 GCA_043782405.1 Chitinophagaceae bacterium | reverse complement strand
ACCTCCACTTCACAAAAGCCTCCATGGCTGCATATTGGGTAAGGCCCAGGCGGGCATATAGTGCTGCGGTATTTGCATTGCGTTCTTCTGCTCTTTGCCAAAATTCCCGGTCATCACTTCCCTGGAAAGGCACACTGTCTTTTTGCGATTGGTGAATGAATATTCCATGGCGTTTTTTTATCACCTGGTCAGGACTCATGGGTATGGCCATTTCTATTTCGGTGATATCCCATTCCTGCCAGGCTCCTTTGTATAACCATAACCAGCAATCCCTGATCCAGTCTGCACCACTTGCTTTTATTATTTTCAATGCCTCCATTACAATATCAAAACAAACTTTATGTGTGCCATGCGGATCGGCAAAATCACCGGCGCAATAGATTTGCTGCGGTTGTACCTGGTTCAGTAGTGTAACCGTCTGTTCAATATCGGCAGCACTGATCGGATCTTTTTCAATGGTGCCCGTTTCATAAAAGGGCAGGTTTTGAAAATGGGCCTGGTGTTCCTTAAGCCCTACATATTTACAGGTGGCATTGGCTTCGCACCTTCTTATCAATCCTTTAATAGCCCTTATTGCTGCCGTATCTTTTTCACTCGATTTTTTGACGTGAAGGAATGCCGTGGCATCATCGAGTATTTTTTTGCTCTTTGTTTCATCGATGTCAAACAAATTTTCGAAGCCAACAGCGAAATTGATAAAGCGGGTAACGAACTCATCTGTTACGGCAATATTACCACTGGTTTGGTAAGCCACGTGCACTTCATGCCCCTGGTCGTGTAGCCGCATGAACGTACCGCCCATGCTGATGATATCATCATCGGGATGAGGGGAGAAGATCAATACTTTTTTTGGAAAAGGTTTAGGTCGCTCCGGGTGCGATGTACGTTGCTCGCTTGGTTTGCCCCCAGGCCATCCCGTTATACTGTCGCGCAATAAATAAAATACCTGTAAATTAATTTCATAAGCATCGCCTTTCTCTACCAGCAGGTCGCTTAAACCGTTATCATTATAATCGATATTGGTTAAACTCAATACCGGTTTATTCAATTCCAATGCAAGATTCACTACGGCACGCTTCATCATCTTATCGGTCCACTCACATTCGCCCGTAAGCCATGGGCTTTTAAAACGGGTAAGCTCACTGCCTGCTGTTTCATCCAGTACAAAAGTGCAGTCATCATGGTTTTGTAACAATGATGCCGGTATATCTTCGGTGTCATCTTGTTCCACCGCTTTTTTTATTACAGGGGCTTTTGTTTGCCCCCATGCCATTAAAATAATTTTCTTCGCTTTTAAAATGGTACTGATGCCCATGGTGATGGCCATCCTTGGCACC
The DNA here is from genome assembly GCA_043782405.1 of Chitinophagaceae bacterium. GTDB lineage: Bacteria > Bacteroidota > Bacteroidia > Chitinophagales > Chitinophagaceae > Ferruginibacter. The sequence goes on along the minus strand of JAYWAN010000068.1, from coordinate 14,534 downwards.
TGGCTCATGTTGCCAAATTCATAGGCATTGGCAATACGGGTGCTGTTATCTAAAGTGATAAGCCTTGTCTTGGTATAAATGCCGCTACCGGGTTCATTAAAACCTATATGGCCATTGATACCGATGCCTAATATCTGCAGGTCGAGCCCACCAGCTGCTTCAATTTGTTTTTCATAATCCAGGCAATGGGCCTTCACTTTATCTTTTGGCACCATGCCATCGGGAAGGTGATAATTACCCGGGTCAATATCTGTTTGCTCAAATAAATTCTTCCGCATAAAATAATGATAGCTTTGCAAAGCGTCTTTATCCATGGGATAATACTGGTCGAGGTTGAACGTGACCACATTTTTAAAACTAAGCCCTTCCTCTTTGTGCATGCGTACCAGATGTGCATAAAGTGTTTTAGGAGAAGAACCGGTAGCAAGGCCAATGACGCATTTTTTTCCTGCGGCTTCTTTTTCCTTGATAAGTTCAGCTATCTGCCGGGCAACAAATGCCGAGCCTTCTGACGGATCGGGAAAAATCTTTACGGGTATTTTTTCTAAAGAATCTGTAAGGTCAATTTTGGTCATGGTTAAAATTAAGCTATTATCTTTTTTATTTCACTTCTATCTCATCTGCAAATAACCAGGCCGGATTGCCCGCACCGGGTTTGCCGGAGGGGATAGTTCCAAAATTAGTTGCAAGCACTCTTATAAAACGGGTTTTCAAAGTTGCAAATCCTGCTTCAAATGACCTGATGCGTTCGCCAGGCTGCTCTTTTGGGGCATCGGTATTTTCAATGATTTTGAAATTTACTCCGTCATCACTGGTAAACACCTCAAATTTTGAAGGAAGGTAGATCCAACTGCCTTGCTGTTCCAGCAGGTATAATTTTATCAGCCTTATTTCCTGTATTTGCCCCAGGTCAATGATCGCATCAAGGTCTTTTCCTAAAAATCCCAGGAATTCATTTGATCTTGCCAAACCTTTTTCATTCTGTACACCATCAACTAACGTGAACGCACCATTGCCGGGATAATTATTGCTGGGTTCATTTGCCAGTGAGATCTTTTTACCCGTGGCCTTATTCATGAAGAATTTCTGGCTGATCCAGTTACTGTTTTCCTGGCCGGCAGAATAAGTTCCTCCAAGCGGACTGATCAAAACCGGGCCGGTATAAGTGAAGCCACCGTTATCGGCCCAGGGTTGGATACCAGTTATTTTCGCGGTTTTATTCTTTGATTCCAGTTTCCATAAGATCCCGTTATGGTCTTCTGTAGGCAGAACAGTAGCCTGGAGGTCATAATAAGCCTTGCTGTAATTGGCTCCCCATTGCTGATAGCGTTTAAGCAATACCGGTATGCGTCTTTCAAAATCTTTCCAATCCTTTTTTGCTGCCGGGCTCCACAACACTTCACTCAATGCGCTCATACGCGGAAAAATCATGTATTCCACTTTTGCTGCATTGCCCATGTATTCTGTCCACACATTACCTTGTGCGCCTAAGATATGTTTTGCCTGTTGTGCACTAAGCTCTTTTGGGATGGGGTCATAACTGTATACTTTTTCCAATGGCAGGTAACCGCCAATGGTAACGCTGTCTTCATTTTTAGATTGGGAATGATCTAGGTAACAGTAAGTACCGGGTGTCATGATCACATCATGATCTTGTTTGGCAGCAGCAATACCACCCTCCTCGCCACGCCAGCTCATCACCGTGGCATTGGGGGCAAGGCCGCCTTCCAGTATCTCATCCCAGCCAATGATCTGCCTGCCCCTGCTGTTTAAATATTTTTCAATGCGCTGGATAAAATAACTCTGCAAAGCGTGTTCATCTTTAAGGTTATTGTCTTTGATCCTTTTCTGGCAAAGGGGACAGGTCTTCCATCTTTCTTTGGGGCATTCATCGCCGCCGATATGAATGTATCTGGAAGGAAAGAGCTGCATCACTTCATCCAGCACATTTTGTAAAAAAGTAAAAGTGGAATCATTGCCGGCACAATACACATCATCTAGCACGCCCCAGGTATCCATCACTTTATAAGGGCCCTTGGTGCAACCCAGGTAAGGATAACTGGCCAATGCAGCCGTACTATGACCGGGCATTTCAATCTCGGGGATCACCGTAATGTAGCGCTCAGTTGCATATTTCACGATCTCTTTTACTTCCTGCTGTGTATAATAACCGCAATATTTTATACTGTCATATTTATTGCTGCCATACCTGCCTATTAATGTGCGGTCCCTGCAACTACCCACCTGCGTTAGTAAAGGATATTTTTTTATTTCTATCCGCCAGCCCTGGTCTTCGGTAAGGTGCCAGTGAAAATTGTTGTATTTGTAAGCGGCTAAATAATCAATGTATTTTTTTATGAAGGTAACAGGGAAGAAGTGACGGCCCACATCAAGGTGCATGCCACGATAGGCAAAGCGGGGATAGTCATTGATGGTTACAGAGGGAATATTGACCGGGGTACCGGCATTTTTCATTACCGCTCCTTCGTCAACCGGTAATAGCTGGATCAATGTCTGGATGCCATAAAACACCCCTTCTTCATTATCACCCGCAATATGGATGCCTTTTTTATCGGCGGTTAAATGATAAGCACCCGCAATGGCATTGTCCAGCCTTTCATAATTTAAACTTATTGCGTTATCGCCGGAGTATTTTGTGGTTATTTTTAATTTGTACCCACAATGCTGTTGCAGGTAAGTATTAAAAAATGCAGCCGACCTTTCCAAACCGCTTCCTTCTATGACTATTGCTGTATTACGGTTTAGCGTAAACGATCCTTTACCGGGTTTCATCTCCGCAGGCATTGGGGTAATGTTCAGCTGCGAAAAGCAATAGTTTGAACAGGCGATCAATCCGGCCAATAAATATTTTTTCATACGTTTATCTTAAGATGGGTAATAGTATACTGCTTACATTCACGCCGTCGTGATAGATCCTGATCGTGGATTTTTGAAAATCATCATCATCACACTTGTAAATATCTATGAATTTCTGCGGGTTCCTGTCGGCAAGCGGGAACCAGCTGCTCTGCACCTGCACCATCAGCTTGTGCCCTTTTTTAAAAGTATGGGCGATATCCGGCAGGGTGTATTTCACTTCGGTTATCTTGCCGGGGATAAATGGTTCCGGTTTTGCAAAACTGTTCCTGTATTTACCCCGCATGATCTCCCCCCGCACCAGCATCTGGTAACCACCCATCGCATAATCCTTACCGTTACCTTTACCGGAAACGGCATCATCATATTTGAATTCATCGGGGAAAACATCGATAAGTTTTACCACAAAATCGGCATCAGTAGTGGAGATACTCGTCATCAGTTTGGCTACCAGCGGACCGGCCAGTGTAAGGTCTTCATCAAGTGTATTACTGGTAAAACTGAGTACATCCGTACGTCGACTGGCAAAGCGCTGGTCATCGCACATATATTCCCTTGTTCTTTGCAAATGCACATCTTCTGTATAGGGTACAGGATGTGCCGGGTCGCTGATGTATTCTGTAAACTTGTCTGAGCCGCCTGGCCTGTTCCAGGAAAGCGATTCATTGGATCCCAGGTAGATCTCCCTGTTGTTCACGGCTGCGGGCGGCCATTCATTTAATTTTCTCCATGCATTTTCACCGGTGAAAAATATATTTGCTTCGGCGATATCATGTACCGTGCCCTGCAATTTTAAATAAAAATTGAAGAAAGGAATTTCAATATTGCGTTGGTAATATTCACTGGTCTTGCTGCCAAACCTTACATTCCCCAGGTAGCTGCCATCACTTCTGCCGCCCCAGCCCCCATGAAACCAGGGGCCCATTACCAAACGGTTATCGGTGTTCTTACTTTTTTGTTCAATCGCTTTGTATAAATTCCATGCACCAAAACAATCCTCTGCATCAAAGAGCCCGCCTACGATAAGCATGGCGGGTTTGATATTGGTTACAAAATTCCTTGTATTCCTGTTCACCCACCAGTCATCATAATTGGGATGATTACAAAGTTCTTTCCAGAAAGCGATACTGTCGCCCAGGAGTTTGCTGAAATTTTTTATTGCACCTGTCTTCAGGTAAAAATCATAATTATCCTGAGAAGGGATATTATAAAATTCGGGTAGTTGCATAGTGGGTTTGGGGCGGGGCTTTCCAAAACCGGAATAAAAACTGAATCCATCCATGAAAAAGAAGGCACCGTTGTGATGAAAATCGTCTCCCTGGAACCAATCAGTAACCGGTGCCTGCGGGCTCACTGCTTTTAAAGCGGGGTGTCCGCTCAATGCCGCCATGGTAGAATAAAAACCCGGATACGAGATACCGAATACGCCTACACGCTTATTGCTACTGGAAATATTGTTCACCATCCACTCGATAGCATCATAGGTATCGCTGGCTTCATCAAACTCCTTTCCTTTTTTATTGGGGTTAAAAGGGCGGACATCTACAAATTCACCCTCACTCATCCATTTGCCCCGCACATCCTGTATTGCAATAATGTATCCTTCCTTTAAATAGTTGATCCAGTAAGATTCATATATACGGGGGTTGAATTTATCTTCGCCGTAAGGCATACAGGTATAGGGTGTACGGTTAAAAAGGATGGGATGTTTTTCCGAAGAATCTTTGGGGATATAAAAAGCAGTAAAGAGCTTTATACCGTCACGCATAGGTATCATACGCTCTATCTTGTAATAATTATCACGCACCCAGATGGAATCTGCATTTTGGGCGAAACCGGGTAAAAGCAAAAAGGTGGAAATGATGAGCAGGGAAAAATATTTTTTCATTTTCTAATTATTTGAGTGTTAAATTTAATGAAACTATATTGGTTATTATGACAAATCATGCAGAACTCATCAACAAATTCTATTCTGCTTTTCAAAAGCTTGACTATACCACTATGAACAGTTGCTATAGCAGTGATATCGTTTTCTTTGATCCTGTATTCGGCCTTTTGAAGGGAGATGCAGCCTGCGCCATGTGGGAAATGCTGTGCAAAAATGCCAGGGATTTTTCTTTGACCTATGGTAATATTACAGTGTTGGATGAAGAATACAGCACCTGTGAATGGGTAGCCAGCTATACTTTTTCAAAGACGGGAAGAAGGGTTGTAAATAAAATTAAAGCCAATATGCGTTTTGCTGATGGTAAGATCATTGAGCATAGTGATGGCTTCAGTTTGCACCAGTGGAGCAAACAGGCATTGGGCATTACCGGTGTACTGTTTGGATGGAATTCTTTTTTTCAACGGAAGATAAAGAACCAGGCAAAAAGGAATTTGCTGCGGTTTATGGAACAAAATCACCAGTAATTGCCGGCAGCCGGGCAAGACGGGAATAAATTTCAAGAATCTTTGCACCTTGCTTGCTAATGGTAAAAAAAATAGCTATTTTTCTAAAAATTTTCCCACCAAAAATTATTTACAATGAATATGGAATTCCTCAACTACATCAACTGGATCGCTGTGCTGGTTGCAGCCGTTGCCTATTTTGCATTAGGTGCCATCTGGTATTCGAAATTATTGTTTGCGGGTAAATGGATCATTTACACAAAAGTTGATGTGAATGACCCCAATGCAAAAAAAGGAATGGGAATGCTCATGCTGATGTCTTTTGTAGTGATGTTCATCACTAGTACTGGCCTGGCGATATTGGTTTCCAAACTGGAACTTACGGGCTGGATGAACGGATTGAAACTTGGCGCCCTTACCGGTATATGTTTTGGAGGAGCTGCTATCTGTATCTCTTATATCTATGAAAAAAGGCCTATGGGGCTACATTTCATAAATGGAGCATATACATTGGCCGGTAATATAATTGCAGCGATTATTCTTTGTGTGTGGCGGTGATTTAGTTTAGAGTTAATAGTTTAGAGTTTAGAGTTGTAAACACCCTTAACTCTTAATTCCTAACTCTAAACTCTAAACTTTTAACTGATCATTATTCCACTTTCGTAACCTTTACCATATTCGTAGGCAGATGAAGGTCAACGGGTGTACTGCCGGTATTTACTACCACATCCCCGCTAACCAGGAACCCCCTTTGTTTTAATATCCCTATTTGGTCAAAAATGATATCGTCCAAGCTTTCTTCCTCTGCATAATAAAAAGCCCTTACGCCCCAGCTCAGGCTCAACTGGCTGATGAGGCTTTTTTCCTTACTGAAAATATATAAAGGCGAATGGGGCCGATAACTGCTAAGCATAAATGCAGTATAGCCACTTTGTGTCATGCCGATAATGGCCTTGGCATCCGTATCTTGTGCCAGTTTGCAGGCACTGTAGCAGATGGCATCGCTTAAGAAAGAAGGGGAGTGAGGTTGCGGTGCTAAAATATCATCGCGGTTATAATCATACACCGTCTTTTCCACTTCTAAAATTATTTTGCTCATCATTTCCACTACCAGTGTAGGATAATCGCCCATGGCCGTTTCACCGCTCAGCATTACGGCATCAGCACCTTCTAAAACTGCATTGGCAACATCGGTTACCTCGCTGCGGTTGGGTTTGGTGCGTTCCATCATGCTTTCCATCATCTGCGTGGCAACGATTACGGGTTTGGCACGGTGCATGCTTTTACGGATGAGTTCTTTTTGTAAAATAGGCACCTGTTCTACCGGGAGTTCCACACCCAGGTCGCCTCGGGCAATCATGATACCGTCACTCTCCACTATGATATCCCGTATATTCTTTAAGGCTTCGGGCATTTCTATCTTGGCGATCACTTTCATCTTGCTCTTCCTGTCTTTGATCCTTTTTTTGAGGTCAATGATATCAATGGCCTTCCGTACAAAGGAAAGCGCCACCCAGTCAAGGTTCTGTTGAAGGATAAAATCGAGGTCAGCAATATCTTTTTCTGTAAGTGAGGGCATAGTAAGGGCCGAATCGGGAAGGTTGACACCTTTTTTGGGTAACAATATACCACCAACGGTTACGCTTACCAGCACTTCCTGGTCATTCAACACTTTTTTCACCTGTACTTCCATCTTTCCGTCATCAAGGAAAATGCGTTCGCCTATCTGTACGTCTTGTGCAAGGTGAGGGTAGGAGACATATATTTTTGATTTGGAGCCGATCAGTTTTACCGTGGTAAAAACAACTTCATCCCCTTCGTGCAGTTCAACCTGTCCATCGGCCAGTTCACCCACTCTTAATTTGGGACCCTGCAGGTCGGCCAGGATGGCGATATTCACGGGCTCTGTCTTATTGATCTGCCTTATATATTCAATCACTTTTGTTTTGTCTTCATGCGTGCCATGCGAAAAATTAAGCCGGAAAACATTCACCCCGGCTTTCACCAGTTCTACCAGTTTCTCCAGTGTGTCGCAGGCGGGGCCTACCGTGGCTACAATCTTTGTTCTTTTCTGCGAATGTGCAATACCTGCCTCTTTGTCCATCTGCTGGTGCAGGTATTTAGAAATGTGTTTGCTCATTTACGGTTTATGGTTTAGAGTTTAGAATTTAGAGTTGAAAGTTTATCGTTAAGTGTTTAAGCAATTTTAACTTATACTCCTTAACTCTAAATTCTTAACTCTTAATTCTTAACTCCTGATAAAAAATACTTCACTTGAGAAATTAGATCCGGTACTGTCCCTAAGATGACAATATCTTTACGATCTTCATCCATTCTTCACTGATGCGTTGTCTTTTCTTCACGGCTTCATTCAACGGCGTGTACAGTATCCTGTTATTAACGATCCCTACAAACACATTGTACCGCCCTTCTATGAGTGATTCAACCGCATGATAACCCATACGGCTGGCGATCAGCCTGTCCATGCAACTTGGCGAGCCGCCTCTCTGGATATGACCAAGTATACACACCCTTACTTCCAGCAGGGGTAAACGCTGTTTCACTACTTTAGCCACTTCATTGGCCCCGCCAAATTCATCACCTTCTGCCACTACAATCAGGTTCACCAGTTTTTGACGCCTTTCCTTTTCAGCCAGTTGTTTAATGATCTCTTCGATTTCTGTCTTTCTTTCGGGTATCAATATGTTTTCGGCACCTGTAGCAATACCGCTGTGCAGTGCAATATAACCCGCATCACGCCCCATAACTTCAATAACAAATAAACGGTCATGGGCATCGGCAGTATCCCTTATTTTATCGATGGCTTCCACCGCTGTATTCACAGCCGTATCAAAACCAATGGTGAAATCTGTTCCGGCAATATCTTTATCAATGGTGCCCGGTAAACCAATACAGGGAATATCAAATTCATTGCTGAAGATCTGGGCACCCCTGAAACTGCCATCACCGCCAATGATCACCAGGCCATTGATGCCATGTTTCTTTAAATTTGTGTAAGCTTTTTTACGACCCTCAGGTTCAAAAAATTCTTTGCACCTGGATGTTTTTAAAATGGTACCGCCACGCTGAATAATATTTGCAACGCTCCTGCTTTCCATCCGCATGATATCATTTTCCACCATGCCGCTATAACCCCTCATGATGCCATATACTTCTAAACCATTATAAATCCCGGTACGTACAACCGCACGAATACAGGCATTCATACCCGGGCTGTCGCCACCCGAACATAATACCCCGATCTTAGTTACTTTTTTTTCCATCGCTTAAAGATAAGATAATGCCCCCGTTTTTTTTAATTGCCCCTGTTGTTTAAAATTTAATAATGATATCAGCACTTTCATTTTTTATTAAGGCCTGCTTTGTTTCACTGATGTCTGATTCACGGTAACTGCCAAGGGGATCAAAAAATGAAACAGATGATAAAAAAGAATTTGGTAAACGTTTCAGCTGTGTGGAAATACCATTCACATTTATACCGGTAAGGTCATTGAACCCGTGCAGCACCAGTAAAATATTTTTGAATTTGGAATCATATTGTCCTTCGGGTTTCTCCAGTCTCACCTGCTTTTGTTCCGGATCGTAACTGATATTCCGGCGGTAGTACACTTTCTTTTCATAATCAAAACTTTTTCCATCATCTTCATAATATACAAATGTATTGGGGGCGTTCCCTTTATAAATGTGCAGTAATAAAGTATCGGAAGGGAGGATGGCAGTTGACTGTACCAGTGTTTGCATGGGAATGATGCTACTTTCTTTTACATACACCGGTAATTTTTGCAGGGATAGTTCAATCAGTTTTTCTTTACCGCCTTCTTCGGTCTTGTCGTTATAAAAATCATACCATTTCCCTGCGGGGAAATAAACTTTTGCAAAATCCTTCCCGCTTTCAACCGGTATCACCATCAGCGACCTGCCAAAACAGAACTGGTTTTGAAATGCACGGTTATATATATTGGGATCAAAAGTATTTTCTATGGCCAGTGAACGCACAACGGGTAAACCATTTTGTGTGGCTTCATAAAAAGTGGCGTATAGATAGGGCAGTAATTTATAGCGCAGGCTGATATAATTACGTGCAATATCTGTTACTTCTTCTCCAAAGGTCCAGGGCTCGGATGATTTGGTATTGATGGCGGTATGATTCCTGAAATAAGGGAAGAATGCACCCAGTTGAATCCATCTTGCATATAATCCCTGTGAAGGATTGCCGGTAAATCCACCGATATCCATTCCTGTAAAAGGTACACCGCTTAAACCAAGGCTGTTAAGCAACCTTACACCCGCAATCATGTGATCATCTTCAGAACGGTTATCACCGGTCCAGATAGCTGTGTATCGCTGCATACCCGCATAGCCTGCACGTGTAAGTATGAAGGGCCTCAGGCTGGTGGCCGACTTTGCACCTTGATAACTTGTACGGGCCATTAATGAGCCATATACATTATGTGCTTCCAGTATGGTGCCTTTTCTTCCTTCAAAATCAAATACAACATTGCTTGGAATTTTTTGTCCCCATGTAGCGATCTCATTCATATCGTTCCATATTCCGCTTACGCCATTATCTGCAAAGAATTTCATCTGGTTCCTCCAGAAATTACGGCCCTTCTCATTGGTAAAATCTGTAAAATTGCACCAGCCGGGCCATACCTGCCCCGCATAATTTTTCCCGTCGGCATATTTTATGTACACATCTTCTTTCAATCCTTTTTCATAAGCAGCTGCACCGGGCGCTATTTTTATACCCGGGTCTACAATCACCGTGGTATTAAATCCTAATTCTTTTAAGCGGCTGGTGAGTTGAACAGGATTGGGGAAACGCCCTTTATCCCAGGTAAATAGCTGATATCCGTCCATGTAATGAATATCGAGTGTGATACCATCTGCAGGAATTTTTTTCTCTCTTAATGTTTGTGCAATACGCAATACTTCAGTATCCGGATAATAACTGTACCTGTTTTGCTGGTAGCCAAGGCTCCATAGCGGGGGCATTTGCATGCGGCCGGTAAGTGCAGTATACGATTTAATGATACCTGCAACGGTTGTATGGTAAATAAAATAATAATTCATTTCACCGCCGCGTGCACCAAAGGACGAAAAGCGGTCATTGCTGGCGCCGAAATTAAAATCACTCTGAAAAGTATTGTCAAGGAAAATACCGTAATTGATATTGTGGTGGATACCCATGTAAAACGGAACAGAGGAGTAGATGGGGTCCTGCCCGGCAGAATAACCAAAGGCATCGGTGTTCCAGTTCGTATAGCCGTTTCCGTGACGATCAAGGTCGCCTGTCTTTTCACCGAGGCCGATGAACCTTTCTCCCTGCTGCATGTGGCGGTAGGCCGTTACTTCTTCGCCTACCCAGGATGTGGTTAAACCTGTTTCGTCTTCATTGATCACTTTATCATCAAGGGTATAAAAACTTACGGAGAAGGGGGATTTAAGCAGTTTCACTTTCAATGAATCGGTGAGGATCGTTAACTGTTTATCATCTTCAGTTATTTTCACCGGTGTTGCGGCCGGCTGCATCACAACGGCATAGGAAAGGTCTTCCTTCAGTTTTTGTTTGTCAATACGCACCCTGATGATGTCCGGCGAGTAAACGGTTATTGTTGCAAATGCATTATCTGTTGTGATATTCACCGTTTGGCCGGTGATCTTCACGCTTCGCACATTACCGGTATTTTTTACAGGGCTTTGTGCGGTTGCAGTTATACACAGCACAAGGAAGGACCCGGTTTGCAAGAGGATCAGTAAAGTTTTTTTTAAGTAATGATTGGGTAAACGCATTATTGATAACAATTTAGTTTAACAAAGAAAGCAAAAAGCAGGCAGCTACCCTGTTTAAAAAAACCGCCCCGATCAAATCGGGGCGGAATGTATAAGATCTTCAGCTCATCATTTAAAATTAACCGAAACTATTTTACGGTGAATTTACTGGTACCCGCAGCGCTACCCTTTACAGCAAAATTCACACTTACTTTATAGGTACCGCTTGTAGCAGGCCCAGGAAAGTTTTGGCCAAAATCATAACCAAAATCACCCCCTGCAGAGAGGCCTGGAATGGAATTGTCGGCTACTGCATATTTATGGCTCCAGTCTCCATTTACCGGCAGCAATAAATATTGTTTACCGCCAACTAATGGCAGGCTTAATTCAAACTGCGAAGAATTTAACCGCACCAATTGCTGGGAAGGGGTAGGAACGGGATTGTTCCAGGCACCTGCAGTTGCATCACCTACAATAAAAAGATTATTGGGCAAAACTCCTGTAAATGGTGTTACCGAGAATTTACCCGTCTGGAAACTTAAAGTTATTGTATACCAGCCACCGCTTGCGGGGCCATTGAAATTGGTGGAAAGGTCATAACCAAAATCTCCGCCTGTTGCGGGTACGGAACCATCAGCAATAGCAAATTTATGCCCCCAGTCGCCGTTTAAAGGCAATACCAAATATTGTTTATTACCGTTCAGGTTAAATACACCAGCCCAGGTAGTTTCGTCCAGTTGTGAAAACTCCTGTGTTGGAACAGGTACAGGATTATTCCATGATCCCTGCGTAGCATCTCCAACTAAAAATAACCGGCCTGTTGTTGGCAAAGCTATTTTTGGCGGTATTTTGTAGGGAGTATATCTTAGTTTGACGGTAGGGGATGTATACCTTTCATTATTATTTCCATAAGAGGAGATTACTCTTATATCCATATCATATGCTGTATTGAATGCAAAGCCAAAACTTAATGCCACTGCATTTATTTCTTTTGCGAGCATGGAAGTGGTCAATGCGCCCGTTACTGTTATTGCATAGGCTTTTGAAAAATTTCTTCCCGTTGAATCTATTTGTATGATGTATTTATACAAAGAAGAATTTTGGGAATAATTTGGATTGGTCCACGAAAAAGTAACAGCCACCTTATTTGAATCTGCCGGTGCCGGTGTTACGGTAGCAGCCGAAATACTTAACGCTACAGCATTGCCATTTGCATAAGTCGGCAAACTGTCGACTTTATTACAGGCTGTATACAGCACGATTACTGCTGCAGCTGCTAAAAAGAGTTTTAGAATATTTTTCATGTTTCAATTTTTATAAATTATATAATATGCTTTGGTATTAAGTTATTGAACAGTGAATTTACCCGTCTTGAAATCAACAGTGATCTTATATGAACCAGTTGTTGGAGGGGCTTTTAGATCGCCTCCATTCGGCTTAAAATCATCACCTCCTGTGTTATTCGTGTTGTTGGCACCGGCCCCGCCATATTTTGCACTCCAACTTCCATAAACAGGAAGGAAGAGGTATGAGTTATTGGCAGACAAGTTGATTGTAAGTTCAAATTTTGATGAACTTACTTTGGTAAATTTTTGGCTTAGCAAGTCAGGCTCACCACAACCACACTGCCAGCTTGCAGGGGTAGCGCTCCCTGTAATAAACAATTTTGCAGGTACCGGGTATAAAACATCCAAATAAGGGGTGATCACGATCTTAGCAACATTGGAATATAAGGGAACAGAATTGTTAGTCAAAGTTGATTTAATCCTTATTTCCACGTTATGCGTCATGTCCTCCAGCAATCCCATGGTCAACAGTTTTGAATTCAGGTCCTTTACCGTAAGGCTTGTGGCCAGGTTTTTAGAAATGGCGATCTCGGCTTTTTTAGGATTCGTGAAATTGGAACCTGTGGTATCAATCTGAAGAGTATAATTTACGTCCTGGGAGCTGATACCAGTAGTAAATTGATAGTTGGGATTTGTCCAGGAAAGTGATAAAGCAGTATTGTCTTTATTGACAATGTCCAAAATAAGCGGAGCAGTAGAACTTGGTGTTAATACCGGAGGTGTACCCCCTAAAAAATAATCTTTATTCTCATCCTTATTGCAGGAAGCCAGTAAAGCAACCAGTAGGGCGAGGCCGAAAATTTGGTTTACTATTTTTTTCATTTTGATTTTTTTTTATTTTTATTAATAGCCTGCATTTTGTGTCAGATTAGGGTTTGCCGTTCTGTTGGTAGATGGTACAGGAAAAATATTATACTTTCCATCAACAGCAGTGCCTGAAGAAACACCGCCCTTCCATTGCCACAAATAAGTACCGGTGGTTAATAAGCCATATCGGATAAGGTCGGTACGGCGATGGCCTTCCCAATATAATTCCCTTCCTCTTTCATTCAATATATTCTGTAAACCCGTTGCAACATTTGAAAGATCAGATGCAATAAAAGGCGTTGCACCCGCCCTTGCCCTTACTAGGTTCAGGTAGGTGAGTGCCTGTGCCGCGCTACCGCCTGCGCCACCGCGTAAAGTTGCTTCAGCATAGATCAGGTACATTTCAGACAAACGGAAAACCGGGAAATCTACGTCAGAATATGTTCTTGTTGGATCAGAAACTGCTGCACCATCTGAACGGATATTCTTGTATTTATTCACATGCATTCCCTGGTCAAAATTACTGATATCGGAAATGGCTAATTGTGATCCGCCGGTTCCATAAGATGATGTAGTGAACATTGCCCTTTTATCGGTATTGCCGGAAAGGTCGGGGAATAAATTAGCGAGGCCTGTTGTAGCACGGTATCCATTCCAGCCACCAGCAACACCATAATCATCATGATCGGCGCCGGATGCGCAGTGTACAAAAAAAGTGGTATTGCCATAAGCCTGGGTACGTGCACCATCGCAATTGATGGCAAACATGAATTCATCCTTACGTTTATCATTATCCGCCATGAATAACTGGCGGTAATTAGGTTGCAGCGTATAACCGCCACCGATAACTTTCTGCGCATAGACGATCGCCGTGTCATACATTTTTGGATCGGCGGTGCCTTTATAAACGTTTCCGTTAAGGTACATGCGGGCCATCAATGCCCATGCTGCGCCCTGGTCAACCCTTCCGTATTCGATGGTCTTTACGGGTGCAAGCTCACCATCAATGGCTTTCAATTCGCCCGAGATATAATTGAAAAGGTTTGCCCTGCTTATCTCTCCCGGCAGGTCGGTCCCTATCAGGTTGGCTTCGGTGATAAAAGTTGATTTTCCAAAAAGGTCCATCATCACCCAGTAATTGAATGCCCTCAGGAATCTTGCTTCTGCCCTTGATTTTTTAATATCAGCAGCATCAGTACCAGAGATACTGCGGGAAGCCAATTTTTCATCGGTTGATTCACGGAGGTATTCATTGATCAGTGTGATATTGTAAATAGGCCTGGCATAGATCCCTTTAAGAAAAGGATCTTCGGTAGTCCA
>JAYWAN010000067.1:0-6003 GCA_043782405.1 Chitinophagaceae bacterium | reverse complement strand
ATTGTAACCTTTACCCAGGCTCTGCATTAATTTCCCCATCCAGTATAATTCAAGCCCTTCCAGTGGTTTACCCGAAACATTTGCCTGGAATACCTTATAGGCTTCTTCTTTTTTATTGTTGGCAAATAAGGCCCATACATACCAGGCTTGTGTTTGCGGAGTATTCCTGTTAAGCAATTCTTTTTTTGCAAGCAATTCTGCTTTGCCTGGTTCATGCAGTGTGCCCGTATAAAGGTCAATCAGGTATTTGTTGTACATATTGCCGTAGGCACTATCGGAAACGATTGACTCGAACTGGCGGGCATATTTTACCTGTAGATTACTATCATCCCTTTGCTCGGCAGCCTGTATAAGTTTAAATAATGGGTCGGGAGATTTTGTTTTTGACTGAACAAACTTAAATATCCTTTCAGCCAGTGAATCGTTCTTATCGTGTACCAGCACTATCCAGCCAAGGCCCATGATGCTGTGGAGGTCGGCCGAATTTAACTGAACTGATTCTTTGTAGAATTCATAGGCCTGCTGTGGATTATTACTATGCAGGTAAAGGTCGGCCGTATTGGATAGCGCGGCCTGTTTTAAACTTATGACGGTGCCCGATAGTTCGGCAGCTTTTTTCATTGCGGCAATGGCTGTATCCAGTTCACCTTTGTAATGGGCAAATTTGGAATACCGGAAATAATAACCGTAGTCATTACCTGTGTTCATCTGCTTCAACTCTTTTTCAGCAAGGGCATATCTCCCCAATTCAAAATCCACATCAAACGATATGGCTAATGATTCAAAAGCTTTGATGCCGATCTTTTTTGCAGCTTCCAGTAAACTATCGGCTTCGGTAAAACGATGTTGTAAAATGGCATGGCTTGTAAGGGCAATATAGGGACCTGCTTCTTTGTGGTTATAGGTGATATCAATCTTATGCAAAACGCTATCCGAACTTTTTACATCATTGATATCCCCGGATAGATGAAAACGTGCAACCAGGGCAGCCGCATACTTCGATTCATTGCTGATACCGGGGTTCTTACTGTCTATCCTGTTTTTCCAGAAGGTGATATCATCGGCATTGGCCTTGATAGCCGGCGGCTGGGCATAATGACTGATGAGGCTGTCAACAAAATCGACCCGTACGATTATTTTTTTATCGTTGTTGCAGGAACTAAATGCCAATAATATGGCAGTGGCCGTAATGATCTGTCTCAAGGTGTTAAGTTTAGATCATATACGGAATTTGGAAGGGGGCGGTTTGTACGGCAACCCGAAGCGCTTTTATTCCCAGCCGCTTGCCAATACGTCGGCAATATGCATGGTCTTAAGTGGCAGTTCTTTAGTTTTTATGTAACCATCTAATTGCATTAAACAACTTAAGTCGGTGGAGATCAGGTATTCGGCGCCGGTAGCCATGGCATTGGTAATCTTCTGATCGGTCATACCGATCGAGATGGATTCAAACTTTACGGCAAAAGTGCCGCCAAAGCCGCAACAGGTTTCCACATCATTCATTTCAACCAACTCCAAACCTTTTACGTAGCGCAATAATTTACGGGGGCCTTCTTTTATTTTACATTCCCGCAATGCTGCGCAACTATCATGATAAGTAGCTTTCCCATTCAGTTCGGCACCAAAATTTTCTATCTTCAATACTTCAGTTAAAAATTGGGTGAATTCATAAGTGCGTTTACCCAATTCCTTTACCTGGTTGTGCTGGGAAGAATTCTCGAAAAGTTTTGCATAGTAATTCCTTACAAAACCAACACAACTTGCACTGGGCGCCACAATATAATCGGCGCCTTCAAAATCTTTCATGAACTTGGTGCAAACTTCTCTTGATTCATTCCAGAACCCTGCGTTGAAAGCGGGTTGGCCGCAACAGGTCTGGTTGGTATTGTACACTACTTCGCAGGTGGCTTTTTCCAGCACTTTCACCATATTAAAAGCCGTTTGGGGGTAAAGCTGGTCAACAAAACAAGGTATAAAAAGCTGGACTTTCATTTTAACGAATTGCCTTTAAATATTCTTTTACGGATAATTTTTTATCATCCACCACATCATATACTTTTATTTCAAGCGTTCTGGGGTTTACATAAAACTGGTAATAGGTTTCAAAACGCTGATCGCCGTTATATCCTGCCTGGACATATATCTCGTTCTCCCCTTTGCCCAAGCTGTCAAGCATAAACGCTATTCCATGCCGGTGGTTACTGAAAGAATCGATATAGGTATTGGCTTTTTTAACGAAGGATAATTTCATCAGTGCGGCAGTGATCCTGTTCTCCAGCGTAGTATCAGTAAAATGGTGGATATAACTTGCAGTAGAGTCATTCTTGGGCATAACAGTAACCGTATCTTTTGGAGATACCTCTTTTACCGCGGGCGAACTGTTATTACACGCTGCAAAAAAAATAAGTGCGAGCCCGCCAAAAATATTTCTCATGTGCCTGGTTATTTAAAAATTACCGGTCAAACTTATCATCTTCAGTGCTGTTACCGCCGCTTCTTCTCCCTTATGCCCGTGTTTACCACCTGTTCTTTCATCGATCTGCAGCTGGTCGTCGACGGTTAATATACCAAAGATAGTTGGGATGGGCAACACTAGGTTCAATTGCAGCACACCATTTGTTGCGGCCTGGCATACATATTCAAAATGCGGGGTATCGCCGCGTAGCACACAGCCCAGGGCTATAAATGCTTGTGGTTTATCTTCCTTGTATTGATTAGCCTCCCAATAAGTTTTGATGGCAAAGGGTATTTCAAAAGCACCGGGTACAGTTATCGTTTTATGGTGTACGTTAGTTTCATCCAGTATTTTTATACAACCCTGCTCCAGTTTATCAACAGTGGCTGTATTCCATTCGGATCGTACTATAACAACACAGGCATCCTTTGGTAATTGGATGCCTGATAGATTATATAAGTTAGATGAACTGGCCGACATAATAATTTTCAGATTTAGTAGCCTTGCCGCAGCGCCCGCGGGTCAATTATTTTGTAACACCCAGTTTTGCAAGGTATTTATCTACGTCGCCTGATTGTGCTTTCTGGCTGGCGGGGAAATCGTCTTTTATTTTTTGGAATAATTCGATCGCATCTTTGGTTTTACCCATCGCATCGGCATACATGCCTGCAATGTACAGTGCTTCGGTAGTCATGCCTTCATCTTCGGCAACCACCGATGCTGCTTTTTTATAGTAGCTCAATGCATCATCAGTTTTCTTCAGTTCTGCATATGCATGACCAAGCAGGATATATGCTTTGCTTTGTACCTGGTTGGCGCCATTGCCATCAAATGCTTTCAGGTATTTTACCGCTTTATCAAATTGTTTTAACTGCAGGTAGCAGGCACCTGTCATGTATTGCGCCCTGTTGCCGGCAGGTGTACCGTCATAATTACTGATTATTTTTAAAAGGCCTGTCACAGCCGATCCTTCAAGGTTTCCGCCATTGAGGATGGTATTCACCGTGTCTTTATTGTAGCTGGAAGTGGTAGCCATTTTGCCAAATAATTTCTCAGCCGGGAAGATCAGCTCGCTCGCTTTTTCTTCTCTGGGCACTTTATAGAAATATTTATAGCCAAAATATGCACCGCCTAATACGATCAAGGCAAGCCCTGCAATGATGATGCGTTTACTGTACCTGTCCCAGAAACCTTTAGCTCTTACCAATACTTCAGGTGTTTCTGTTTTTACTTGATTCTCTGCCATTTTATTAATTGATAATTAAAAAATTTATTTGTTAGTCCATAATGAACGGATAATCTTCCTGCACATATACGTCTTTCAGCAATTCATTATCATCCGGCCATGGGCTTTCTTCCGCAAAACTAACGGAATCGTCTACCTGCTGTTTTACCCGTTCAATGATCACATCAATATCTGCCTGCGCAACTTTATAATCTTCCTGTAATACTTTTAGTACATGGTCAATAGGGTCACGCTCTTTGTACTCTTCCACTTCGTCCTTGCTACGGTATTTCTGCGGATCGCTCATGCTGTGGCCCTTGTAACGGTAGGTCTTTATTTCCAGTAAGGTTGGTCCCCCTTTTTCCCTTGCCCTGTTCACCGCCCTTAATACCCCGTTGTGCACATCTTCGGGGCTCATGCCATCAACACTGTCGCCCGGCATATCATAGGCATCGGCCAGTTTATAAATATCCAGTACCTTACTTGTACGGGCAACCGAGGTTCCCATGGCATAATTATTATTCTCACAGATGAACACTACGGGCAGGTCCCATAACATGGCCATATTAAAGGTTTCGTGTAACATTCCCTGCCGTGCGGCGCCGTCGCCAAAAAAGCAGAGCACCACATTTTTAGTACCACGGTATTTTTCGGCAAAAGCAAGGCCCGCACCTGTACCGATCTGCGCACCAACAATACCATGGCCGCCGAAGAAATTCTCTTTCAATCCAAAGAAGTGCATACTGCCACCCTTACCCTTACTGCAACCGGTTGCTTTGCCATAAAGTTCGGCCATGCATGATCTTGCGGTTACTCCCTTGGCAATGGCCAGGGCATGGTCGCGGTAGGCGGTTATGAATTTGTCATCCGAATTGGTTGCGGTCATGCACCCGGCGGCAACTGCTTCCTGCCCGATATAAAGGTGACAAAAGCCGCGGATCTTTTGCATACCATATAACTGGCCCACTTTTTCTTCAAAGCGACGCAACAAAAGCATCAATTCGTACCAGTATAAGTAAGTTTCTTTAGAAAACTTAGTAGCCAATGGGTTTAATTTTAGGCGGCAAAGATAAGGGATTTCTTTATTCGGTTCGCAGTTTTTGGCGCATGATGCATAGTTAATGGCCCCTGGCAGGCAGTGCGTAAAATCCTGCTATAAAGTTAAAAAGAAACCCGGCCATGCACTATGAACCATTAACCAACAGTATCTTGCATTCGCCATGTTGCGCCTTAATAAAATAATCATCACCCAGTTCAAAAACTACGACCTGGCCTCCTTCGATATTCATGAAAGGATCGTTGGTATCTGCGGCCTCAATGGCAGGGGGAAAACCAATTTACTGGACGCTGTTTATTACAGTTGTTTCACCAAAAGTTATTTTTCAAAGACTGATGGTTTAAATACACAGTTTAATAAGGATGGTTTCAGGCTGGAAGCTTTTTTTGAACAAGAGGGCGAAACGCAAAAAGTGATTTGTATCCACCGAAGTGCCGGCAAGAAGGAATTATTGCTCAATGACGTGCCTTATGAAAAATTCTCAAAGCATATCGGGAGATTCCCTGTAGTGATGATCGCCCCCGATGATATAGAGTTGATCACCGGCGGAAGTGAAGAAAGGCGGCGTTTTATTGATACCGTGCTTAGCCAGATGGGTAGTGAATATCTTCAGCAACTCATCCAATACAATAAAATATTATTGCAAAGGAACAGTTTATTGAAACGTTTTGCCGAACAGGGTAAAACAGACTGGCCCCTGCTGGAAGTGATAGATGAACAATTGGTACAACCGGGTAATTTTATTTACCGGCAACGAAAAATATTTACCGGGCAATTAATTCCGCTGGTCCAAAAATTTTATACACAGATTGCCAATAACGATGAATCCATCAGCTTACAGTATGATAGCCTTTTAAATGAGCATAGTTTTGAATCATTACTGAACCAGTTTCGCGAAAAGGATTTTTTATTGCAGCGCAGCAATGCCGGCATCCATAAAGATGATATTGCCCTGCAACTGGATGGACAGCCTTTTAAAACCACTGCATCGCAGGGGCAGCGTAAAAGTTTATTGTTTGCATTGAAACTGGCCGAGTTTGAATTGCTGAAACAAAATAAATCTTTTGCCCCCCTCCTTCTCCTGGATGATGTATTTGAAAAACTGGATGATAACCGTATGCGGCAATTGCTCCATTGGGTTTGCAATGAAAATGACGGGCAGGTCTTTATCACTGATACGCATAGGGAAAGACTGGAAGATGCACTGAACGGATTGGGCACGAAGTTCCAGGTTATCGCCTTGTAACCGGGTGGCCAAAGCATTTC
>JAYWAN010000066.1:0-2274 GCA_043782405.1 Chitinophagaceae bacterium | reverse complement strand
GGATATAACTAAAACAATCATATGAAACGTATTTTACTGGCAGCCCTCGTTATATCAACAGCTGCATGTACCAATGCCCAGACAAAAATTTATGCGGTTACAAAAACAGATGCAGAATGGCGCAAGCAATTGACCGCACAACAATTCCAGGTTACCCGTAAAAAAGGAACAGAGAACCCTTATACCGGCAGCTATTGGGATAACCATAAAACGGGTACCTATAAATGTATTTGCTGCAACCAGGAACTCTTTAGCTCGGATACCAAATTCGACAGCGGAACAGGCTGGCCCAGTTTTTGGCAGCCGCTTATAAAAAATAATGTGGAAGAAGTGGCAGATAACAGTTACGGTATGGTGCGTACGGAAGTAAACTGCAGCCGCTGTGGTGCCCACCTTGGCCATGTATTTGAAGACGGGCCAAAACCAACCGGGCTTCGTTACTGTATGAATTCAGCGAGTTTTGTGTTTGTTCCAAAAAAATAATTTAGTTTTAGACCAGGGATCAAAAACTCTGATACAGTCAGGACTTGTGAGATTGATAATATCGTATTAAAGTATACAGCATCAACCAAACTAACTTGTCACAAAAGAAAATCATAAAAAAACATCCCCTGGCCATACGCTGGTTTCACTGGATCAATTTCCCGGTGCTGGCCATTATGATCTGGAGCGGTTTGTTGATCTACTGGGCCAATGATGTGTACCGTTTAGGATGGGGCAATACAACCCTGCTGAAATTTTTCCCTGATTCTTTCAATAAAGCGCTTAACCTGCCTTACCGGCTTGCAGAAGGCATGAGTTTTCATTTTGTGTTCATGTGGGTATTTGCCATCAACGGGCTCATTTATGTATTGTACCTGTTGTTTTCAAAGGAATATAAACTCATCTTCCCCAATAAAAGATCATTAAAGGAAGCCTGGCAGGTACTGCTGCACGACCTGCACATAAAAAAAGGCCTACCGCCGCAAAAAAAATACAATGCTGCACAGCGTATAGCCTATACCGGTATTATCATCATGGGATTAGGATCCTTGCTTACCGGGCTGGCCATTTATAAGCCTGTACAATTCTACTGGCTTTGTGCCGGACTGGGCGGATATGAGTGGGCAAGGGCCGAGCATTTCATACTTACCATTTTATTCACCCTTTTCTTTATAGTGCATATCGTACAGGTGATATTGGCAGGTTGGCAAAATTTTGCCGCCATGATACAGGGATTTGAAACCAAAAAGATCGTTCCCGCTTTGGAAACAGAAGAGCCGCAGCAGGAAGACACTACAGAAAATTCAGCATCAAATTAAATTCGTATGAAAACGCTGGAAGAAAAAATAGTTGATACCGATAAGATAAGGAATAAGACCATTATTTCTTTCCTGTTCTTCCTGCTCTTTCTGGCAGCCTGCATTTTTGCCTGGAAATGGTTGCGCAGCCGTCCTAAAGACAATGAAGTTTACACCCCGCTTCGTTCCGTACTCAACACCAATGAAGGTATCTTCAGTTCTTTTATCAGTAACGATCACCTGGCCAAAACATATCCGGCAAGTGCCGCAGACCACCATGTAAGGGTAAATGGCGATGCAGGTATGGGCAATGATTTTGATCCTGCTGCATGGAAACTACAGGTGGTGCGCAAACCAGGTGATACTTTATTTATTTCCCTTGATGAGATAAAAGCCCTTCCTAAAACTACCATCATCTTTAATTTCAAATGTATCGAAGGCTGGAGCCAGGTTACCCATTGGGCCGGGGTCAAGTTCAGCGACTTTATTAATAAATACGGCCTCAACGAACAAAGCCAGATGCAATACGTGGGCCTCAATACGCCCGACAAAGGATATTATGTTGGCATTGATACCAAAAGTATCATGCACCCCCAAACCATCCTCTGCTATGAAATGAATGGTGAACCGCTGCCCCTGAACCAGGGCGCACCTTTGCGTCTCATCATCCCCGTTAAATACGGTATTAAACATTTAAAACGTATCGGTACCATCTTCTTCAGCAACCAACGCCCTCCTGATTACTGGTATGAGAGGGGGTACGACTATTTCAGTGGGTTGTAGATATGCGGATGTGTAAATGCATTTGTATTCGCTTGTCCCCGGTACCTGTCGGAGATGTATTGGTTTGGTTTTAGGCTGATCCCCCGCATTTCTTTATAAAATCTTTATACAAGTATCCCATACTTTAATACCATACTTACAATAAGCAGCCTACTTTTGTATAATCATTTCAAAAAGGATGGCAGAGTTATTCATCAATAAAGTAAGCAGG
>JAYWAN010000065.1:0-16104 GCA_043782405.1 Chitinophagaceae bacterium | reverse complement strand
CGGCACGATACAACTGGAAAGTGAGGAAGGAAAGGGCGCCACATTCATTATTAAATTACCAAAAAAATATGCCGGCAATTAAGATATTATACGTAGAGGACGAACTGTTCCTGGGCAAAATTGTAAAGGAAAGCCTGGAGAGTCGCAATTACGAAGTAGTGATGGAACCCGATGGGAATAAAGTACTGCCTTTATTTCAACAACATCATCCTGATGTTTGCGTGCTGGATGTAATGCTGCCCAATAAAGACGGTTTTACCATTGCCGAAGAGATCCGGGCGCTTGACCAATCGGTGCCGATCATTTTTTTAACAGCTAAAGCCCAAACAGAAGACCTGGTAAAAGGGTTTCAAACCGGGGGCAATGATTATATCCGTAAGCCATTCAGCATGGAAGAATTAATTGTGCGTATTGAAAATGTTTTACGGTTCAGGGCAGGAGAGCAAAGGCCCGCGGATGATAATAAGGATGTGGTGAAGATAGGGCGTTACAGTTTTCACCTGAACCACCAGGTATTGAAGAACAATGGCGATGAAAAAAAACTATCCTTTCGCGAAAGTGAATTACTGAAAGTGCTGTACCTGAACAAGGATAAAATAATTGACCGCCGCGATATACTAAACCTGCTTTGGGGCAATGATAATTTTTTTAACTCCAGGAATTTGGATGTGTATATCACCAAGCTGAGGAGTTATTTGAAAGGCGATACCAGGCTGGAGATACTTACTATTAAAGGTATCGGTTACCGGTTTGTGGTGGGATAGGGATCGGACAAAGCCTAAGGACCGTTAAAACTGTAGCCTTTTTTTTACACCCGGTTTTTGTGGGTACTTTAATAATCGATCACCTGTTCAACAATACTCTCCGGTATTTCTCTCCATTCGTATTGCTGGTTGCGCAACTGTGGTTCAAAGCCGGCCTCTTTGATGGATTGCTGAATGGTGGTACTGGTAAAACGGTGAGGGGCACCCGCTGCGCTCACCACATTCTCTTCTATCATGATGCTGCCAAAATCATTTGCGCCCCCATTCAAACAAATTTGCGCCACCTGTTTACCAACCGTGAGCCAGCTGGCCTGTATATTTTTTATATTGGGTAACATGATCCTGCTCATGGCGATCATGCGGATATATTCTTCGGCCGTTGTTAAATTATGTACACCACGTATCCTGGTCAATAATGTATCTACATCCTGGAATGTCCAGGGAATAAAAGCCAAAAACCCTTTTGCATTTTCGGGCTTGCGGCTTTGCACTTCCCGCAGTTTTACCAGGTGTTCAAAACGTTCCTGCAGGGTTTCCACGTGACCAAACATCATGGTAGCCGATGTGGTGATATTCAATTTGTGCGCTTCGTGCATGATATCGAGCCATTCCTGTGCACCACATTTACCCTTGCTGATCAATCGTCTTACCCTATCCGTTAGTATTTCGGCACCGGCACCGGGCAAACTGTCCATACCCGCTGCTTTTAACGTCACCAACACTTCACGGTGGGTACTCTTTTCCAGTTTGGTGATATGCGCCACTTCAGGTGGGCCCAAAGTGTGCAGTTTAATATTGGGATACAATGATTTGAGTTGTTTAAAAAGGCCAACATAAAAATCAAGTCCCAGTTCAGGATGGTGGCCGCCCTGTAATAATAACTGGTCGCCGCCAAACTTAATGGTCTCTTCTATCTTCCTTTTATACGTTTCAATATCCGTGATATAGGCTTCTGCATGGCCGGGGATCCTGTAAAAATTACAGAATTTACAATTGGCAATGCATACATTGGTGGTGTTCACATTGCGGTCTATCTGCCAGGTAACTTTTCCGTGCGGCACCTGTTTTTTTCTTAGCTCATTGGCCACATACATCAGTTCGGCAAGGGGTGCATTTTCAAAAAGAAAAACGCCTTCTTCAACCGTAAGAAAATCAAAGCGGAGGGCCCGTTCATATAAATTATTCAATTCCATAAAAACCATTTGTGTAATAAACAACAAAAGTACATCCAATAGGTTGTATATTTAGTTATCTGCCAAATGAGAAATTTTTTTTACATATTATTTGCCGTATTCCCCTTTACTTTTTGCCAGGCACAGGAAATCTTATCCGAACCAGAGGCCAAACTGCTGACCAAATTCCCTTTTAAACAATATAGTGGCGGTGTAATGGTGATCAAGGCTGGCTTTGCCCATATACCCGATACCCTCAATTTTATCCTTGACACGGGAAGTGGCGGTATTTCACTGGATTCGGCCACCTGCGAAGAATTCCATATTCCTTTAAGGCCAACCGATACAACCATCACGGGTATTGGCGGTGTACATAAAGTGTCCTTTGCATTTGATCAGCCATTGAACCTGCCGGGCCTTACCGCTAAACACTTTAATTTTCATGTTAATGATTACGAGGTATTGAGCAGTGTTTACGGCGAAAAGATAGATGGCATAATCGGGTACAGTTTTTTCAGCCGCTATATTGTAAAGATTGATTTCGACAGTGGCCAGATAGAAGTGTACAGTCCGGGTAAGATCAATTATCCCAGCGGTGGCGCCACCCTGCATCCTGCTTTTACTTCATTGCCTATTCAATGGACCTATCTTAAAGACAAAAAGAGACTGAACTATAATTTTTACCTGGATACCGGTGCCGGGCTCTGTTTTTTATTGAGTGAGCAATTTGCACAAGACAGCAGTATCCTGCTTTCCCGTCGGAGACCTGTTATTACACAGGCCGAGGGAATGGGAGGAAAATTACAAATGCGATTGACGGTAATAAAAGAAGTGAAGTTGGGGCCGTACCGTTTTAACCGCGTGCCCACTTATATATACAAGGACGAATATAATGTTACCTCTTATCCTTATGTAGGAGGATTGGTGGGCAATGACCTCCTGCGCCGTTTTAACCTGGTACTTAATTACCCTCATCACGAATTCCATTTATTACCCAATGGACATTTTAATGAACCCTTTGATTATACGTATACGGGGCTTGGGGTTTATTATATTGGGGGAAAAATTATGATAACGGATGTAATTGAGGGCTCACCTGCATTTAAAGGGAATTTTAAAGTGGGGGATGAGATATATTCTGTAGGCACCAATTTTTCTCATAATATACAGGCCTATAAAAACATTTTGCAAACACCTGATGAAGACATAAAAGTGATTGTAAACCGCGAAGGGAAACTGGTGATACTTAATTTGCGGACGATCAGTATTGATTAGTGAACAAGTTGATGCAATTAATAAAGGATGCCTGTTACCCCTGTCAACTTTATTAACCGGTCAACACTTTCTTTCCACCACATCACTCTCCTCCGTACATTTGCAGCATGATTCAATATGAAAGGTTTGTTTTGCCCAATGGCTTAAGGGTATTGGTGCACGAGGACAAAAGCACACCAATGGCGGTGGTAAATGTATTGTATGATGTTGGCGCAAGGGATGAAGACCCCGGGAAGACGGGTTTTGCTCATTTGTTTGAGCACCTGATGTTTGGTGGCAGCATCAATATTCCTGTTTATGACGAGCCCCTGCAACTGGCAGGAGGAGACAACAATGCCTATACCACCAATGATCTTACCAATTATTATTGCCAGCTGCCCGCCGAAAATATTGAAACGGCTTTCTGGCTGGAAAGCGACAGGATGCTATCACTGGCTTTCAGTAAAAAAAGCCTGGATGTACAGCGCAAAGTTGTTTGCGAAGAATTCAAAGAGCATTATATTAATAAACCATATGGTGATGTACAGCATAAGATGCGGGCGCTTGCTTATACCACGCATCCATACCGATGGATGACCATTGGCGCAGCACTTAGTCATGTAGAAAACGCCACACTGGAAGATGTGAAAGCTTTTTTCTTTAAACATTATACTCCCTGCAATGCCATATTGGTGGTGGCGGGAAACGTAAGCGTTGATAAAGTAAAAGAGTTGGCACAAAAATGGTTTGGCCCCATTCCGGCCGGCGAAAAATATCACCGCAACCTTCCGCAGGAACCAACACAAACAACAGCGAGGCAACTGGAAGTAAAAGCAAATGTGCCGCTGGATGCTTTGTACAAATGCTGGCATATTTATCCGCGTACGGATATGCGCTACTATGTGGCCGATCTTATTACTGAGATACTGAGCGGCGGCGGTTCATCAAGATTGTATCAATCGCTGGTAAAAGAAAAACAATTGTTCAGCAATATTGAATGTTATCATGTGGGCAGCACCGACGCAGGCTTATTGACCATTGAAGGCAAATTAGTAAAAGGTGTAGATATGAAAGTAGCAGAAAATGCAGTGAATGAAGAGCTGGTAAAATTACAAAAGGATGGTATCAGCCAACGGGAGCTGGATAAGGTTAAAAATAAAACAGAAAGCATGATCGCTTTTGAAGACATGAGTGTGATGAGCCGTGCAGCCAGCCTCGCCATGTATGAATTGCTGGGCGATGCAGAACTGATCAATAAAGAATTGCAGCGTTACCAGGCAGTAACGGCAGAACAACTGCAGGCAGCCGCCAAAATAATTTTTGACGAGCATAATTCCAATACACTGTATTATTATTCCAACAACTAAATATTAAATGGATAGAAAAACAGCCCCCCTTATAAAAGATGCCATTGAATTTGACCTGCAGCTAAAACCTTATGGATATTTTACGCTGGATAATGGTGTGCCTGTTTATACCATTGATGCCGGAACACAGGATGTATTGCAGGTAGAGCTGGTATTTTATGCAGGCAACTGGTTCGAGCAGCAAAAAAATGTTGCATCGGCCACCAATTTTATGCTGAAGAATGGCACCAGCAGGCGTAATGCTTTTCAGCTGAACGAAGATTTTGAATACTATGGCGCACATTGCGGCAGGGCCTGTTATAATGAAACTGCTGTAATCAGTTTGTCGGCACTCAACAAACACTTACCGCAATTATTACCGGTGTTGCAGGAAATGATCACCGATTCCATCTTTCCCGAAGAGGAATTGAATATCTATAAACAAAACACCAAACAAAGATTAAGTGTAAGCCTGCAAAAAAGTGATTTTGTAGCAGCCCGTTTAATAGATGCTTATGTATATGGCGAAGATCATCCTTATGGAACTTATACCAATGCTGCAGATATTGATGCACTGGATACATCAATGCTAAAAAAATATTTTCAGCAATATTACCTTAATGGCAGTTGCGTAATTTTTGTTTCCGGGAAAATTCCGGCTAACCTGCAGCAGCAATTAAATGAACAATTTGGGAAACACGTTATCAGTAAACCAATATTCAGCGTACCGCCAATTTCAAGCAATGCGGCTGAACAAAAAAAATACCGTATACAAAATGATGCCAATGGTGTGCAGGGCGCTATTCGTATTGCACGCCCGTTCCCCAACAGGCATCACCCCGATTTTATGAAAGTGATGGTGCTCAATACTTTGTTTGGTGGTTTTTTTGGATCAAGGCTGATGAGTAATATCCGGGAAGACAAGGGATATACTTATGGTATCCATAGTTATATACAAAATCATTTGCAGCAGTCGGCCTGGCTCATCAGTACAGAAGCCGGTAAGGACGTTTGCGAAGCCACTATTGCCGAAGTATATAAAGAAATGCACTCATTGCGGGAAGGCCTGGTTGATGCGGAAGAATTATTATTGGTGCGTAATTATTTGATGGGCACCATACTTGGTGATCTTGACGGCCCCTTCCAGATAATGGGCAGGTGGAAAAACCTGGTGCTGAATAATCTTGACAAAAGTTATTTTTATGATTCTATTGAAACGATCAAGACCATTTCTGCCGAAGAGCTGCGAGAGCTGGCAAAAAAATACCTTGTCCCCGAAGATTTTTATGAATTAGTTGTAATTTGATTTTATGAATAAGTGGTTTTTTAAGGTACTTGTATGCTCAGTGAATGTTTTTATACTGGCGTATATTTTACCCGGTATTTCCATCGTTGATTTTTTTACCGCCATCATGGTAGCGCTTGTATTGTCTTTGCTTGATGCGTTTGTAAAACCATTGCTTATCCTGTTTACTTTACCGGCTACCATCCTTACGCTTGGGCTGTTCTTATTTGTTATCAATGCGGGTATCATTTTATTAGACGCTCACTTTGTTCATGGCTTTGAAGTGAGGAGTTTTTGGCATGCATTGTTTTTTGGGGCGGTGCTTTCCTTTTTTAATTCGCTGGTGCATAAGCGGGCTTTCCCCGACGAGAAAAAAACAAAGGGCTAAAAACAAAGATTTAATTAACTATACCCTTTCCTCTTCTGAACGCCTTGAGTATCTCTTCTCTATTGAATGATCATATTATACCGCTTTGCCTGTGCCTTAATTATCTTCTCTACTTCTGTTTCTAAGGTAGCATTGCTGTTCTTTGTAATATTCTTCACTTTTTCTGCAGTAATATAGGCCTCACGTATTGTATTTACGCTGGTAATTTCCTGCTGGATATCCGTCCTTTCCTTACTTTTTTTATCCACCAATATTTTAATTTCTTCCCTGCTTTTCTTTTGCAGGCTGTCGGGCAGGGTTTTCATATCCAGCCTGGTGATAGCGGCCTTGTCATCCGCAACAGCATCCACAAGGTCCCAGCCACTGTTCCTGTATAATTTTCCATTTCCTTTTACTGCAATGCGTTTAGCCGCCACCGTGTATCCCATGGATTGATTAAGGTTATCTACGTCGGCCTGCATGGCAATATTTGCCCGGCCTGCGGTGCCATAACTGAGATAAGTGCCGTTCAGTTTCCCATTGAGCGTATACAGTACACTGTCATATGGCGTGGGAATATCCTGGGCCTTTTCATCTTGGTTAATATTGGTAAAGCTGCCGGTGCCACATTCTGCATTAAGGTTCCAGTGTTCCTGTATGCCCTGCATCTTGTCGCCGCAGTAAATGGTGTTTACGATAACTCCCTTTTTCTTTGCTTCTGCACAGGCTTTGGTATACAAGATATCGCCCTGTAAAAAATCCTCATTGCCTGCAATAAAGATCACTTTATAATTAGCGGAAGAGCTGTCCCAGTTAAGTTCTTTCAATGAAGTATAGATCACGTGTCCGCAGTATTCATCGCCACCATTGGTAGTGAGGCTAAAAAGTTTTTTTGAAAGTTGGTCAAGGTCACCTGTAAACCCGCTGATCTGTTTTACATAACCTTCTGCTTTATCATTCGTGCTTCTTCCGTATTCATATAAGGCGATCTCGATTTTGGGTGCCTGGTTATAGCATTGTGCTTTTCCCATTGTGCTCACCATGTTCCATAATTGCGCCTTGGCCTGTTCAATAAGGCCGTCCATGCTGTTACTTACATCCAGTAAAATGGCAACTTGTATTTTTGGGGCTATATTTTTTTGAAGGGAAGTTTTGTGTTGGGGCTTTGTAAGGCCCATGATTGTCATTGCGGTTAAAAGCAACAACATACAAGCAGCAGGTTTAAACAATTTTTTTTGCATAATTGGATGTTTTATTCCAAGATGCAAAGCCATTGGGATTTACACAAGATTTTTGATGATAAAACGGCCGTTAGTATTTATTTAACAATTGTCGCCTGCACATATCTTCGCTTCCGGCTTCGCCAAACATCAGTTAACTTTGCCGAAGTATGCAATTCAACAGAAAAGAGATTAGTAATGAGACCCTGGTTGCCCTGTATAAGAACCTGCTTTTACCCAGGATGATAGAGGACAAGATGCTGGTGCTATTGCGGCAGGGTAAGATAAGCAAGTGGTTCAGCGGTATTGGACAGGAAGCGATATCCGTTGGTGCAACCATGGCCCTACAGCCCGATGAATGGGTGATGCCCCTGCACCGTAACCTGGGTGTGTTCACTTCCCGCAAGATGCCATTGAATAAATTATTCATGCAATGGCAGGGTAATAAAGATGGCTATAGTAAAGGGCGGGAAAGAAGCTTTCACTTTGGTTCGAAAGAGCATCATATCTGCGGCATGATCAGCCACCTTGGCCCGCAACTGGCCATTGCAGACGGGGTAGCACTGGCATATAAACTGCGCAGGGATAAAAAAATATCACTGGCATTTACCGGTGATGGTGGTACAAGCGAAGGCGATTTTCACGAAGCATTGAATACTGCAGCGGTATGGGACCTGCCGGTAATATTCATCATTGAAAATAATGGCTATGGGTTAAGTACACCCGTGAATGAACAATACCGTTGCGAAAACCTGGTGGATAAAGCGAAGGGTTATGGTATGGAAGGGGTGCGTATCGACGGGAATAATATCTTATCTGTGTTTGATACCATCAAAGGGGTGAGAGAGTACTGTATTAAAAATCAAAAACCCTATCTTATCGAATGTATGACCTTTCGGATGCGGGGACACGAAGAAGCCAGCGGGACAAAATATATCCCGAAAGAGCTTTTTGAAGAATGGGAGAAGAAGGATCCGATAAAGAATTACCAGAACTGGTTGCTGGAAGAAAAAATATTATCTGAAATAAATATTACCGAACTGCGCAACGAATGTAAAGATCATATTGAGGCCGAACTGAAACTTGCTTATGAAGCGAAGCCGATGGTTGTTAATACGGAGGAAGAGTTAAAAGATGTTTATCAGTTGCGTGCTAATGGTCGTGAACACTTCTTGCCAGAAAACAAACAAACCGAAACCAAAGAATTAAGATTTATTGATGGTATAAAAGAAGGGCTGCATCAAAGTATGAAAATTCATCCCAACTTAATTTTAATGGGACAGGATATTGCAGAATACGGTGGCGCATTTAAAATAACCGAGGGGTTTGTACATGAGTTTGGCAAAGAAAGAGTGCGCAATACACCACTTTGTGAAAGCGCTATTGTAGGGGCTGCACTGGGATTAAGCCTGGAAGGATATAAGAGCATGATGGAAATGCAGTTTGCCGATTTTGTTACGGTGGGGTTTAACCAGATCATCAATAACCTGGCAAAGATACACTACCGCTGGGGGCAAAACGCAGATGTGGTGATACGTATGCCAACGGGCGGCGGTGTAGGTGCAGGGCCTTTTCATTCGCAGAGCAATGAAGCATGGTTTGTACATACTCCCGGGCTGAAAGTGGTTTATCCATCTACGCCTGCAGATGCAAAAGGGTTATTGATCGCTGCCATCAATGATCCCAACCCTGTTTTATATTTTGAACACAAGGCTTTGTACCGCAGCATCAGCGGGCCCGTACCTTCGGATTATTATGAAATTGAGATCGGCAAAGCAAGGCTGGTACAGGGAGGCAACGATATCAGCATCATCACTTATGGCGCCGGCGTGCATTGGGCAATGGACTTTGCAAAAAATCATCCGGATATTTCTATTTACATTTTAGACATGAGAACATTATCGCCTTTGGATCATGATGCAATACGCAATGCCGTTAGTGCAACAGGAAAAGTATTGTTATTGCATGAAGACAACCTGACTGGTGGTATCGGCGGAGAAATTGCAGCATGGATAGCCGGGCATTGTTTTGAACAACTTGATGCGCCGGTAATGCGCTGTGCAAGCCTGGATACCCCCATCCCTTTTAACCTTGAGCTGGAAAAAAACTTTATGGCCTATAGCCGCTTGGAGGAAATGGTACAGCAACTGGTGAACTATTAAAATTTTTATTATGGAGAATATAACACTAACGAAAGGAAAAATTCATACCAGCAAAGGCGTAATGAGTTTTGAATTGTATGACGATGCCACACCCATTGCTGCGGCTAATTTTAAAAAACTCGCCTTGCAGGGTTATTACGACGGGCTGAGTTTTCACCGCGTAATACCCAACTTTATGATACAGGGAGGATGCCCCGATGGTACGGGTGCAGGCGGCCCGGGCTACACCATTGAATGCGAAACAAAAGGAGATAAACAATATCACGACAGGGGCGTAATGAGTATGGCCCATCGCGGACTCAATACCGGGGGCTCTCAATTTTTTATCTGTCATGGGCGGCAGGGCACAGCACATCTTGATGGCGTGCATACCTGTTTTGGAAAGATCATTGATGGACTGGATGTCATTGATGATATAAGGGCGGGAGATAAGATGGATAAAGTGGAGATACTGGTATAAAGATGCACGGCCTGAACTTTTCCGGCCATTTATTTTCTATCTTATTTTCGACTCAAATATCGTTGTGAAAAAAATTCTTGTTTTTCCTTTGCTTCTTTTTTTTTCTTATTCGGCCCTGGCTCAATATGATCTTATTATCATTACCAGGGATACGGGCAATAACCAATTACTGCACGGTGTAAATGCAACGATTGCAAATACATCACGAACCGTAGCATCGGACAGTACAGGAAAAATAATTTTCCATAACCTTGGTGCAGGGAGCATAAAGATTATTTTTTCTTATGTTGGTTATCAAAACCAAATGATCAGTTTTAAAATTCCACAGCAGGAAACTTTACCGATAATTTTTTTGCAACGGGCTTCGGAAAAAACAGAAGAAGAAGTGATCATCAGTTCCAGCCGTACCAACAGCCGCATTGAAGACCTTCCCACCAAAGTAGAAGTAATTGGCAGTGAAGAAGTGGATGAAGAAGCAGGTACCATGCCGGGAAATGTCGCCAGCCTGCTGGGTGATGTGGCAGGGATACAAAACCAGCGTTCATCTGCCATAACTGCAAATACAGACATGCGTGTGCAGGGCCTTCCGGGGAAGTACACACAAATATTAAGAGACGGGCTGCCATTGTTTGATGGTTATTCCGGAAGTTTTAGCCTTTTACAGATACCTCCGCTGGATCTTAAACAGGTGGAGATCATCAAGGGATCAAGTTCAACTTTATATGGAGGAGGGGCTATTGCAGGGATGATCAACCTGATTTCAAAAACCCCACAACTCAATAAACCCCAACACAGCATTTTGCTCAATCATTCTACATTGAATGAAACCAATATCAATACTTATTTCAACAAACGAAATAATAAAACAGGGTATTCTTTTTTTGCCGGAACTACTTTACAAAAAGCAGTGGATGTAAATAAAGATGGCTTCAGTGATGTACCCGACCTGGGATCCTTTTTTTTTCACCCAAAACTATTTTTGTATCCCGGTAAATCACAAACTGTTGCTGTTGGTTATAACCTAACCTATGAAGACAGGAAGGGAGGCGATATGCTGGTGCTGCATCATGCAAAAGATAATACCCACCAGTTCTTTATTCAGAATCAATCATTGCGTAATACGTTTGATGCCCAATGGGAAGACAGGCTGAATAAAACAGGCAGACTTACCCTAAAAGGAAGCATTAGTTTTTTTAAAAGGGATATCAGCACCAATGTATTTGGTATGAAAGCCGGCCAGCGTTCCTATTATACGGAGCTGTCGTATTTTAAAAAATTATCCAAACACAATATTGTTGCCGGGTTAAATATGAGCGGCGAAAAATTCAGCAAAAAATATCCCGACTCAACAATGCTTGATCCTTATCGCTATGCTACTACCGGTTTTTTTATCCAGGATGACTGGAAAATTTCATCAAAGTTTACCACACAGGCAGGATTCCGGCTGGAGAATAATTCGGCGTATGGAAATTTTGCTTTACCCAGGGTTTCTTTGTTGTATAAGATCAACAGCAATTTTACGACGAGGCTGGGCGGCGGGTTGGGTTATAAAATACCTTCTCAATTTGATAATGATATAGATGAACGCAATTATCCTCAAATACTTCCTTTTAGTGCTGCCGGTATTAAGGCAGAGCGATCCACGGGGTTTAACTGGGATATCAATTTTAAAAAAATTATAGATGAATTTCGTATAACAGTTAACCAGATGTTTTATGTTACAACAATAGATAAACCGGTTGTGCAGGCGGCATTACCCAATGGCAACATCTATTTTTATAATGCCAGCAGGCGGATTGACACCAAAGGTTTTGAAACCTATGTACAGCTAAGGTATGATGAACTGGAAATGTACCTGGGTTATACGTACACCATTGCCAAACAATTATATAATACCGCACAGCCATTTGTGCCATTGAGTGCCAAAGGTAAATTTGCAGCAGTAATATCCAATGAATTCAGCAGCCGTTTCAGGGCTTGCATTGAAGCGTCATATACCGGTAAGCAATATTTAGACAACGGGGCAAAAACCCCCGGTTATTTTATATCGGCCGCTATGGTACGCTATGATATAAAAAATATCTCTTTTGTACTGAATTGCGAAAATCTCTTTGATTACCGGCAAACAAGGAAGGAAAGCATTGCATTGCCGCCGGGGAACAACCCGTCATTTAAACAGATATGGGCACCACTTGATGGAAGGGTGATCAATCTTTCTGCAAATATCCGCTGGTAAATTATTCCTGTTTCTTCATTTCGCCCCTTTGCTCATTATTGATGAACCAAGTCTTTATAACTTTCCCTGTTTTATCCACTTCAAATTCCAGCTGGCGGTCGCTGTCATCCCCATAAAAGAACTTGGTGTTTGATTCGGGTATCAGTTCAATATCGGGAGACTTATCCCTGTGGCGGTATAGCTTACCGTCTTTTTTGATCACTTCAAGGATTAAAAAAGCTTTATACTTTCCAACATAACGGTAAAGCAGAGACGTATCAATATTTACCGCTTTATGAACATAAGGAGTTTCAACAGGTAAACCGAACAATATGCCGGCCAGCCCATCGGCTACCACATCCGAAATGGTAAGTGTATTGGATAACACGATTTCATTGTTTGCTAAAACAATAATGCATACATCGTCATTGGTGTACCGGCTGATATTGGATAAAAAACCAGGAATGCCGCCATTGTGCCATATACGCAAATGGTTTTCGAGAGAATCTATTATTATGCCATAACCATAATTACTTTTTCCGGGCGTAAACATTTTTTGTTTGGAGGCATCTGTAAGAATAGCTGTTTGGTATAATGCCCGGTCCCATTTATACATGTCTTCCACTGTTGAATAGACCGACCCTGCACTGAATGGCCATTCCATGGAAATAAATGCAGCATTCACCAGTTTATTCTTTTCTTTTGAATAACCCCTTGCCCGCATGGGCAATATGCTGTCTAAGCGGTCAACACCTGTGTTTGTCATCCCCAGTGGGTCCAGTATATGCAGCCGTAAATAATCATTGTAGGATTGCCCGGTAATTTTTTCAATGATGTATCCCAATAAAAAATATCCCGAATTATTGTATTTGAATTTTGTTCCCGGCGAAAAATTATAAGGCTTGCTTTTAATGAAACTGATGATGGAATCTTTTGAGAGGGACAGTATGGACATGCCCTCAAACTCGGGTTGATCCGTAAAGCTGGCAATACCCGATGCATGATTAAGTAATAGGTGAATGGTCACGCTATCTCCCCTGGGAAAATCGGGAATGAATTTGCTGAGTTTATCATCGAGGTTTAATTTACCCGACTGCACCAATTGCAGGATACACGCCGAAGTGAATTGTTTGGTAATAGAACCAATGCGAAATTTTGTTTGTGGTGTATTGGGCACATTCCATTCCCTGTCGGCCATTCCATAACCCTTCTTCAATAATACTTTATCATGCTGCATCACCAGCACCGTGCCATTGAAACCTTTTACATTCATCTGCGCCTGCATGTATTGCTCTAAAAGTTTGGAGTAATTTTTTTGTGCAGTTATTGTAAATGGTAATAACAACAGGACGATGATCTTTTTCATACCAATAGTTTATGCGTTGTGCTATTAAATGATTTGAATGTATTGCCGAATTTTAAAAAGAATAATGCTTTTACTTTTTTGCTTCGCCAAAAAAGTAACAAAAAAGGCGACCCGAAATCGATTACCCCCCGATTTCGGGAAGGAGCCCTGATTGAGCTTTTGTACTACTGTAAACTCAAATTCAGTTCCCTGATTATTAACGACTCAAAATTTTAAAGCCATTTCAATATTACAACACATTAATTTTAATAAATCTACCCATTTATTCGCCGGGATGATAATTTCTTTCTGCATGTTGCAACACATCCTCTTTATAAAACAACACGTCTTTGAATTTCCCTTTTGCATACATTTCCATCTGGTCATTAAAGTGCGGTGATTTAGGGTCACCGCTTTCGCCACCGGCCAGTAAGGACTTCGCTTTTATTTTTTTACCAAATTCCACTGCGCAGATGAAACTGTTGCCATTCAGGCCATATCGTTTCTTTGTGCCGGGAAAATATTGACTGGAATAGGAAGGCAACATCCCCCAGGTTGATGAGGCGTAACCAACAGGAATGCTGGGTTCATCATCTTTATATTGCTGATCGATACTGGATGAGATGCGCTGGTATCGATTGATATTTCCCCAGGGAATATACCAGGTATCATATTTTATTTGCAGGTTGGTTACAGTGCCAAAAAAATTATGCAGGAGGTTGTTGCTGTCGGTAGCGGCAAATAATTTTAATTTTTCTACAAAACCCGAATCGCTACCATTTACTTTTATCTTCCTGATCAACGGCAATAATTTTTCTCCCCATTCTATTGCAAGCGTAGTAGCTACCGAGCTGTCGGATGTGCGAAAATCCCATTTCTTCATGATTTCGATCGGGCCCGAAAACAGCGAATCAGTTGCGGGAAGATTATTTTTATATTCACGAAGTAATCCGGCTACCAATGGTTCAAAAGCGCTTAGGTAGTTATCATAACCTGCGGCGATCAGCCTGCTCATCGTATAAGATGATCCTTTTTCCAATACCCTCACTGCATTGATGCCACGAAAATTTTCTTCATCAGGCGCCATATATGCAGGATAATCTTTTTTTAGCGGACTGTTTTTTCCAGCCGCGGTAAAAGGAGTGGAATTGCAGTTCTGCAGCCAGCCATTTTTTGGATTGATGATATGTACCGTCTGGTTCATCGTATGTAAACCCTTCCATTCTGTGGCGCTGGTACTGCCATCAACCGGTTGGCTCCAGTTATAGCTGGTGTCACGAATTGGAATGCGGTTGCCATGCCAGTATGCGATATTGCCTTCTGCATCTGCATACACGGTGTTGTTGGAAATATTTCCTAAAAGGTCAAGTGTATTTTTAAAATCAGCGAAACTCTGTGCCTTATCGCGTTGCCAGCACTGTATCAAACCATTCATGAGGCGGTTATCTGCACGCACGCTCAGGTACTGTCCGTTTTTCTTTGCCATTACCGGGCCATGATGCGTGTACAACACATTAAAAACCTTACTGGCGATACCATTATCATTTTTGTATATGACCATTATCTTCTTTTGAATGACTGGCCGGTCCTTTCCATCATATTCATACACCCACTTGTTATTTTTTTTGCTGATCTTTTCAATATAGCTATCAGCGGCATCTACCTTGCTGGAAGTATGCATCCACCCACAGTGTTCATTGAATCCCTGGTAAACAAAAAACTGCCCCCAGGTTACAGCCCCATACACATTTAGTCCTTCTTCACTCACCATGTGCACTTCCGGCCGGAAATAAAAAGTTACATGTGGGTTGATATACAACATGCAGTTACCCGATGCCGTTAGTTTGTAAGACAAAGCGAGGCCGTTAGAACCGGTAAGAGATTCAATTGGCAATTGGTCAATAAGCAGGTTGTTAATGGCCAATTGTTTACTGTCGCCCGAATATAACTCCCTGACGTCTTTTGCATCAAGCCCTGCGGTATTAATGGCGCCGATACTGCCGTCGGTCCACAGTAAAGGATACCAGGGTTTAAAGCGGGCAAGTAATAAAGGATGAACAGCAGGATTTTTATAGAGGTAATAATTGATACCGTCGGCAAATGCATCTAACAATTTTTTTAACCAGGGCACTGCTTTATTATAATCTGCAATAGCTTCTGATGAATCAATGACCATCCTCATCAACAGGTCGTCGTATAAAGCAGCAACACCTTTTACTTCACTTAACCTTCCCAGCTTTTCAATATAATTCATCTCCACTCTTTTAAAATCATCTTCGCATTGTGCATACATCAGTCCAAATACGGCGTCGGCATCTGTTTTGCCGTAGATGTGTGGGATGCCCCAGTTGTCGCGGATGATGGAAACCTGTTTGGCCTGTTGCTGCCAGCGGGTAATTTCTATTTTGGAAAACGGCTGCGCAAATAATTGAAGGGGAAGCAATGCAAACGACAGGAGATATTTCATAATAGAAAAATATTTTAATGCTTATGTCTTCGCTTGATAACGCCTCC
>JAYWAN010000064.1:0-16220 GCA_043782405.1 Chitinophagaceae bacterium | reverse complement strand
GGAGCATCACCTGCGACCCGTGTTTTCAAAACAGCAATTGAACACTATCCGCCGTTTTGCAGTGGGTATGACAGGCATCAGCGTGGCCACTTTTTTTTTATTGCAGATTGATAAGATAGTGCTGAGCAAGATACTGCCCTTATCCCAGTTTGGTTATTATACCCTTGCCTTTACCATTGCCACTAGCATCGGTTTGATAGTAGGCCCGGTAAGCATTAGTTTTTTTCCGCGTTTTTCCGGACTGATTGCGGTAGGCAAAACTGAAGAGCTTAAAAAACTTTATCACCAGGCCTGTAAACTAATGGCCACTTTTATTTTCCCTATCTGTTTTGTGCTAACCTTTTTTATTAAGGACATATTGCGGATATGGACAAAAAATGCAATAACTACCGACAGTACTTATTTGATGGCACGGATACTGATCATTGGAAGTATGCTTAATGCATTGATGGTAATGCCATATAATCTGTTAATAGCGCATGGGCAAACGAAATTCACCATCTACCAAAATACCATTGCAGCCATCATCCTGGTGCCGATGCTTTTTTGGTGGACCAACCTCTATGGTGCACTGGGAGCCACTTATGTATGGCTGATCGTAAATGCAGGCTACATCTTCATCAGCCAGCCCCTGATGCACCGCAAATTATTAAAAACCGAATTATGGACCTGGTATTGGAATGATACGCTGTTGCCAATGATCGCCCCGCTGGCAGTTGTTTTAGGGTTAAAATTTTCTTTGCAATATTTTTTACCCGAATTTCAATTAAACTTACTGGTATTAGGTTGTATTTTTGCCATCACCTTCGGGATTTCTGTCATCAGCATGCCCGATACAAGAGTGTTTATTAAAAAGACCTATCAAAATTTAATGATTAATGGACGGGAAAGAGAATAATGCAACACCCCTGGTAAGTATTGTGATCACTTCCTATAACCGTGCCCATTTTATCGATAAAGCAATAAGATCCGCATTAGCACAGGATTATCCCAACCTGGAAATTATCATCAGCGATAATTGCAGTACAGATAATACAGCAGAGATTATTAAGCAATACACCCACGACCCCAGGATAAAATATTTTGCCAGTCCCACCAATATAGGAATGATCCCGAATTTTATCAAAGCCACTCATGAATTGGCCAGGGGAAAATATATCAGTTTCGTTTCTTCGGATGATTACCTGGTAAATGATTCCTTTGTTTCGGAAGCCATCAAAAGAATCATGCAACACCCGGGCGTTACTGTTGTTACCGGTATCAATGTTATTGAGACCATCCGGCATAATAATTTTTTTAAAGATGAATCTTACGCCTACTATAAGGAGGTTTTCTATGACAGGCCATTTGTATCGGGCAAAGAAGTTTTTCTACAATACCCGGCCTGTCATTCCATCAGTTATGGCGGCACATTGATGGATCGTGAAAAACTGGTAAGCCTGGGTACAAAAAATACCGTTCCCATCTCGTACGACGTACAAAATATATTGCAGTTGCTGCTTACAGGGGATGTTATATTTATTGAAAAAGACACTTATGTTGCAAGAAGGCACGAAGAAAATGCTACTTCCACTGTAATGAAAGCCCAGACCTATATTGATAACCTGGCCTATATCGACATACCTTATCAATACGCATTGGAAAATAAACTGCTGGACAAGGTCATACTGGATAACTGGAAAGAAGACATGTATTGTAATTTCTGTGCACAATGCCTGCGCCTTTATTACCGCAAGGATAAAAAACAATACAGCGCTTTTTCCCTGTATTTAAAAAAACATTACCCTGTGGTATACAAAAGGATTACCTATAAACTCAACTGGGTTACGCACTATATACTGTTTGCCAATAAACCCATGGGCAACGCTTATACACATTCGAGACATTATTTAGGAAGGTTAAAGCGTGCATTTAAAAAATAAGAAGTGATTATGAATAGTGTTATCAGGAAAATAGGGTACAGCATCATCGGTATATTCACCCTTGGAAAAGGTGTTACAAAAAAGATAAACGGGATAGCCGTAAAATTCCCCGCCAATTATTTCAGGTATTTCCCGGATGGCTACGAAAAAGAAAATTTTACATTGATAAATACTGCGGTTAATAAGGATGATGTGGTGATCGATATCGGCGCACACATTGGATTGATGGCAGTTGTATTGGGTAAACGTACAGGAGAAAATGGCAAAGTATACAGTTTTGAACCCACCCCCCGCAGTTTTACAGTTTTAAAAGAAACGATAAAACTGAATAAGCTTGAAAAAGTAATTACACCTTTTAACCAGGCAGTTGCCGCAACATCGGGCAGTATTGAATTTAATGCCAATAAGGAAGATGTATCCAACAGTATTGTATCTTATGATTATAACTCGGGCCATCAAAAAATAACGGTAAACACAATTTCGGTTGACGACTTTGTAAAACAGCAACAGTTGTCACGCCTCGATTTTATTAAAATAGATGCAGAGGGGGTGGAACTGGATGTATTGAAAGGGGCAAAAGCAACTTTGCAGCAGTTTAACCCGAAAATGATCCTCGCCCTGCACCCGCTTGCGGTTGCGGCCAAGGGCGATACCATGGAAGAAATTTATGACACGCTTACAGCATGGGGGTATAAAATTTTTCATAATAACAGAGAAATGGCGAAGAATTTATTTTGTGAAACAGCTACATTGTTTGATGTATACCTCGAGAAAATAAAATGAGACACCCGTTATTTCCCGGGTATTAAAAGGCCAAAGAGTTTTTTGTATGCCGGTCTCACTGTTTCCATGGAAAACTCCTGGTTAACGGTAGTCAGCAAATTTGCTGCAAATGCACTGAGCGAATCTTTATTTGCTGCAACAGACCTTAAAATGTCAACCGTTTCTTCAACAGGATGATCCTTACTTACCAAAAAACCATTATAACCCGTACTGATGACTGTTTCAAAATCGCCCACCCCCCTGCATACCAAAACCGTTTTATTGCAAAAAGCAGCTTCCTTCACAATATGGCTGCTGGCTTCTGAAGAAGAGAGTAGCATAACAAGGTCGGCAGCCTTGATATAGTCAAAAACATTCGCTACCCAGCCCGCAAGTATGATCTTACCGGTTAGGTTATTTTCGCCTATCCATTCCTGTAAGCTGGCTTTATGGTCACCTTCTCCAATGCACACCAGCTTGCAATCAATACCATCAGAAATTAATTTTTTAATGGCTTCAAATGCAAGTGTATGCCTTTTCATGGGTACCAGGCGGGCAATATAAAGTACCAGGAGGTCGGCCTTATACATAATTCTTATTGCTGTCTCTTTACCGGCCGAATCATTTTTGTATTGTAAAGGGTGATAACACAAATTGATACAATGGATCTTTTTTTCGGGGACATTTTCTTTCTCCAGCTGTTCTTTTACTTTTCCGGAGATAGCGATGATCTGGGGCGACAATTTATTAGCCAGCCAATTCAGTAACCTGTCTTTTGCAGCATTTGTATCACTGTATATTACTGAATTATGCCTTACGTAAACAACTTTTGTTTTAATGAACCATTTTGCAATACCTGCTATCACCGCACATCCCTGTCCGTTGCTTAACATTATATCAATATCATGCAGCCTGCAAAACCTGATGAGGAAACGGATCTGGCGGATGAAGAAAAAAATATGCCGCCCTTTTACACCCGAACTATAAGCAGACCCGCCTGCAGCAATAAAATTTTCGTGTAATATCCCAACGGGCATCTGGGTCAATAAAATTGCTTCGTGGCCCATCATTTGCGTAAATAATATTGCCAGTGATTGCTGATCCACGGCTCTTGCATTGGCAGGCGAGTAAAGGAGTATCTTCATAAAATTGCAGTGGTCAAAAGTACATTTTAAATCTTTTATCTTTGCAGCATGAATGGATCCATATTGTTTTCTATTATCGTGCCTACCTATAACAGGGCCGATATCATTGAAAACACCATTAAAAGCCTGCTTGCACAATCTTATGAAAATTTTGAGATAATCATTGTGGATGATGGTAGTACCGATAATACTGCAGAACTGATACGGTCGATCACTGATCCCCGTATAAAATACCTGGTAAAAGAAAATGCAGAGCGGGGAGCTGCACGAAATTTTGGTGTTACAAAAGCAAGCGGCACATACATTAACTATTTCGACAGCGATGACCTCGCTTACCCCCACCATTTACAAACAGCATATGATGTATTAAGCAGGGATCATTTACCCGAGATAATGCATTTGGGTTATGATTACAGGACCGAAGACGGTAAACTGAAAAAAAAAATAAACAGGTTTGATGGTGATATAATAAAATACGTTGTGCAGCAGAAAATGGTGGCTACGATGTCTGTTTTTATCCGGAAGGACATTGCAGAAATGTTTCCGTTTGACGAAAACAGGGATTTTATCATGGGAGAAGATGCCCTTCATTTATGCCGCCTCGTTGCCCGGTATAATTTTTTTTATGATAATACCATTACCAGTACGGTGGTCATTCATGCCAACAGGAGCATGACCGGTGGCAATGAAACTAAACTGCTGTTCTGCCGGGATTACCTGGTAAGAGAATTGCGGCAGGATGATATATTCATGCAGGCTTATGGGAAATACCTTCCGCAGATAATCAATGAGTACGATTACCTGCTATGGAGCAACAGCCTGGAAAATAAGGATAATAAGACAGCCTGGAAATATTATAAAAAGTATATAAAAAGAAATGGCAAGGATATCATCAGTTCACGAACGCTTATTTTTTTAAAAAAATATGTAGCCAACCTGTTCGCATGATATTTTGTATATTAAGGTGGTCGACCCTGGTTGTGAAATTTATACATATTTAACCTCAAGGTCGACCACCTTTGTAAACACAGCTGTTCGCATGATATTTAATTAAATTGCACCAACTGCACCTGTAAAGCATAACAACGCATGTATAAAATAAAATTATTAGGAAAACGTGTACTGGATATTTTATTTGTTCCGCTTACTTTTT
This sequence comes from Chitinophagaceae bacterium, assembly GCA_043782405.1. Taxonomy (GTDB): domain Bacteria; phylum Bacteroidota; class Bacteroidia; order Chitinophagales; family Chitinophagaceae; genus Ferruginibacter. Next base: position 11,238 of record JAYWAN010000064.1, on the reverse strand, counting down.
TAGCAGCCCTGTGGTATAAATTCATCATTTCAAAAGGTATAAAATTCTTCCCGGTATCCAAGTCCGTTTTTATGAAAGTGGGCGTACTGCCGGTGATAGATCATTATTACTACCCGATGATCAATCCCAAAAGATACCTGCAACATTCATTGCGCGACGACAGGCCGCTTCCGAGCATTGATCTTAATGATGATGGGCAGTTGGATTTGCTGCAGCAGTTTAATTATAATGCGGAATTATTGGCCTTACCTTACCATATTGAAGACCGGAAGGATAAATATTTTTACAATAACGGTATGTTTTGCCAGGGAGATGGAGAGATACTCTATTCTATGATAAGGCATTTTAAACCGCAAAGAATAATTGAAGTGGGAAGCGGGTACTCCACTTTAATGGCTTTACAGGCGATAGCCGACAATAAAAAGGAAAACCCGGACTACAATTGCGAACTCACCTGCATTGAGCCATACGAAATACCGTGGCTGGAAACACTCCCTCTTAAACTGAACAGGATACCCGTTGAAAAACTTGAACCTGGCTATTTTCAACAACTCACCGATAATGATATTTTATTCATTGATTCCTCTCACATGATCAGGCCGCAGGGCGATGTACTGTTTGAATTCCTGCAGGTACTACCAGCATTGAAAAAAGGTGTTATCGTTCATGTGCACGATATTTTTACTCCCAAAGATTACCCTGATGAATGGATACTGGAGTCACATCGTATGTGGAATGAACAATATTTGCTGGAAGCTTTTCTTACCAATAATGACAGTTTCCAAATCATAGGGGCATTGAATTATCTTTATCACCACCACCGGGAAAAACTTTTAGCCCATTGCCCGGTATTAAAGGATAACCCTGGTTTTGAACCCCGCTCTATCTGGCTGAAAAAAATAAAATAAATAACCAGCATGTTATTGTTTGATACCATAAAACTGAATAAAGAATACTGGATAAAAAAAATACCTGGTTTAAGATGGGGAGTACCCAATCCGTTAAATGTGTTTTCAACAGATCAGAAAAAATATTCGGAAGCGCTCACCACTTTTAATTTTTCGGGAGTCTTTAAAACAACACAGGCAGGCAGGCACGAACAAACACAACGCTGTTTAAAAGAAAAAATCGATCAGCTTAATGACCCTCCTTTGATCCTGGATATAGGCGCTTCAGACGGCAGCACTTCGCTGGATCTTATTAACCTGGTTAAAGGCGCATTTAAAAAGTATTATATTACAGATTATAATATCAACTGCTCCTACCTCCACGATAAGGGCTATACTTTCTTTTTTAAAACAGGGGAAGAATGTTTTTTAGTAGCAACAAAAAAGTTCGTTTTTTTTCCGGCCGGTAAACGCTTGTTTAATGCATTGTTTAAGAGAAAACTGGAAAGGATAAAAAACTCTGCCAAAACAGAACTGCTGTTTATCAATAAAGACCTGCAGGAACTGCAAAAAACAGATGCAGGGATAGCAGTAATGCAGTATAATATTTTTGAACCCTGGATAAAAGAAAAAGTGAATATTGTCATTGTAGGAAATTTACTGAACAGGGCTTATTTCACAGATGCACAGATTGAAACAGCGATCGGGAATTGTGTAAACGCATTGACAGAAACCGGGTTATTGGTCATTATCCGTAATGTTGCAGAAAAGAACGGCACAGAAACCGAGAAGTCGGCCATTTATCAAAAAAATACCGGAACCGGATCATTACAAAAAATCCAGGAGATCAATACAGGAATAGAAATAGACAACCTTTTGCTCTCTTTTAGATTTTGAATCAGGTACCGGATTAAATCTCGTAATTACTAAATTATTTTAATGACAGGGAGTTCACAAAGCAGGGATGATAAAAATTTGCTTTTGATCCAATTGCTTAGGGGAATAGCGAGCCTGCTCGTTGTGTATATGCATGTTACCGTAAATACAAAAGAAATATCCCATCAAATTTTTTTAGGCGATTTCTTTAAATTCGGCGGTGCAGGCGTTGACATATTTTTTGTTTTAAGCGGATTTATAATCACCTATACCAGCAGAAAGGGAATAGGCAATCCCCATAAGCTATTACCTTTTCTCAGAAGAAGATTTGTAAGGATTTTCCCGGCTTACTGGATCATTATCGGTATGTTTCTGCTGGTGCAAATTGTATTGCCATCTTTTTATAAAACACCGTATAATTTTACAACAGGAAATTTTCTTTCTACCTTCTTTCTGCTACCGGGCCACACTATGGTAAACGGTGTTAGCTGGACACTGACCTCCGAATTGTTTTTTTACGCACTGTTTTCCCTGGCATTTCTTATCCCTGATAAGAAAATAGCTTTTTCTTTATCCATGTTGTATGGTGTTATGCTGGTTGTTATTGCATTATCGGGTTATCCTGCAGCAAATGGAAATCACTGGATGAACCTTGCTGTGTTCCCCATGAACGTGGAGTTCATCATGGGAGTACTGGCTGCTGCAATAATACCATCTATACCCAAATCACTGGGTATACCCCTAATCATAACCGGCAGCATTATTTTTTTAACCAGCGCAATTTTGTCAAACGCTGGTTTCTATTTACTGGCCAGCCCCTTTAACCGGGTGGTTATTTTCGGGATACCTTCTTTTTTATTAATAATCGGATTGGTAAAATATGAGTTGAATAAAAATATCTCCCTGCATAATATTTTACTTTCACTCGGGGAAGCGTCCTATTCGCTCTACCTGCTGCACCTTCCTCTTGTTGTTGCAGGCATAAGGATCATTACACGGTTTAACATAGAAAATAATATTATTTTACACGGATTGTTGTTTTTGCTGATCGGCATTATTTGTTTTGCCAGTATCTTATTTTATCAGTGGGTGGAAAAGCCGCTTATTAACAGGCTGAACAGTCAACATAAAAAACCTGTTGGAAGCTAGCAGGGATAAATTTCACAATGAAAATCTTACACATATTATATTCGGGGTTAGGAGGTCATGCGAATGTATTCTTTTCTATGGTCAAGGCGGATAAGGACAAGGAATTTGAACAGGAGGCTTTATTCAATGGGGTAGAAGAACTGAGGGAAGAGTATAAGGAACTGTGCCGGAAAAACTCCATCGCCTTCAGCTTTGTTAAAAAAAAATCCGGCCTTGATATAAAATTTTATAAGGAACTTATTCGCCATATAAAGAAAGCCGATCCGCAAATAATATTTTTACATGCCAGTTCAAATATCATTCCTGCCAAGGTAGCTGCAGTTTTCAGTATGGGGAAAAAAAAGATCATCGTCCGGGAAACACAGGCTAATGCGTTAAAGACTAAAAAAGAATGGTCATGGCTCAGGACGGCAATGTTAACGGCCGATAAAATAATTTTTTTAAGTGAATTGTACAATGAAGAAGTAAAAGTACGGTTCGGGCGAAACTATAAAGCCCAAAAAATTTCAATAATCCCCAATGGTATTGACCTGGAAACGTATAGCCCGGTTGAAAAAAAATCAACGGAAGAAATAGTGTTGGGCATGTTAAGCAGGGTGATAATCATCAAGGACCATATCAGTTTGTTACAGGCTATCGCCCTGTTGAAACAACAACAACCGGGCTTACAATTAAAACTAAGGATTGCAGGGGATGGCGAAAACAGGCAAACACTGGAGGACTTGGCTAGTGAATTGAATATTGACGATCATGTTGAATTTACCGGTACGTTGAACCAAAAAGAACTGCTTACATTTATTCAATCCCTGGATATTTATATACATGCTTCATTGGGCGAAACAATGAGTACAGCTATCATGCAGGCAATGGCCTGTAAAAAAACGATAATCGCATCTGATGTAGCGGGAATAAATAACATGATCGTTCAAAATGTATCGGGATTGCTGGTGCCGGTAAAAGATCCCGGGTCATTGGCGGCTGCTATTCAACAACTGATCGATAATAAGGAACTGGCTATAAAATTGGCCAACAACGCTTACCAGTTTTCATTGGATAACTATTCAAATACAGTTATGTTTAACCGGTATAAAAAAATATTTAATTCTTGAAGATCCTCCACCTGATATATTCAGAACAAGTAGCCGGTGCCGAAAAATACCTGTTAAACCTGTTGCCCGGTTTGCAAACTGAAGGCATTGATTGTGACCTGATCTGCGTTAGTCCCGCAAAACATAAATATAAATTTATTGCTCTCTGTGATGAATTAAATAAAAAAGGGGTCAAAACCACTTTAATGACAGGAGGTAAGTTTAATTTTTTATCAGTTGCCAAACGCGTCAGTGAATACCTTAAAAAAAATAATATCAACTACCTGCATACGCATTTGTTTAAATCTGACCTGCTGGCGGTGATGTTAAAAAAAATATTCAATAAAAAAATATTTCTTATTTCAACCAAACACGGTTACCAGGAAAAATATTTGAGTGACTATGCGGTTAAAAAAAAGAAGATCAGCTACAATACCTATTACTTTATCTCAAAGTACCTGGCACATCATATCAATGAACATGTTACTATTTCAAAGGCAATGTCGGATTTGTACTTTGATCTAAAAATTATACCCCGGAGAATGAAATATATTTATCATGGTATAAATGTTGCTGTTCCTTTTTCAACAGGCCATAGGGAAGAATTCCGTATTGCCCGGCCGCAATTGGTCATTGCGGGCCGTGTAGAAGAAATAAAAGGGCATAAATATCTTTTCGACGCCATGCCCGCCATAATCGATAAATTTCCGGATGTTAAACTACTGGTCATTGGAAACGGCACTCAAAAAGAATTTCTTTTATCCAAGACCGCCTCTTTGGGAATAGAAAAAAATATTTCATTTTTAGGATTCCTGGAAAACCCATATCCATATATTGCTCACTCCGATATTATTGTATTACCCTCTCTGTTTGAACCATTCGGACTGGTTTACATTGAGGCTTTTGCACTGAAAACCCCGGTAATAGCTTTTGATGTTCCTGCTTCCAACGAAATAATCAGGGATGATGAAACGGGCTTGCTGGTGCCATTGGCCAATAGTGAGATCCTAGCCGAAAAAATCATTTACCTGTTACAAAACCCCGAAGAACGAAACAGGCTTGCTGAAAAAGGCTATGCTGCATATACAGGTTATTATAATACCAACAGGATGGTTAAGGATACTGCAGACTGGTACAGATCAATAATATCGTAACATAAAACTCCCTGCGGTTGCTTCCATAGCTTATTCCGGTATTGGGGAATCAGCATCTTTGTTTACGCTTTTAACGGGTGGGCCTCTTTATTTTTTATATAAATTTTCAGTAGCATAAAAAAATAAAAGGGAAGCATAGGCAAACGGTAACGTACCAGGGTTCCGAAGTTAAACGTAGAAAAGCCGATGATTATTCCAAGTATGATACAAAAAACAAAGCAGAAGAATAAGTAAGGGTCTGTAAAAATATAATAAAAGAATTTACCTATCCTGCATTTGATCAGTAAATAAACGGTTGCCAGTAAGATCAGTGTCGATTCCAATGCAGAGAGGAATACGATCGGTTTATTAGACTCCCATAAAAAAGGGCGGTATAAAGTAGTAAATACAGCAAGCGGGCTGCGTAAGATGATATTAGGCAGGTCAATATCGATATTTGCAGTTGAAAAACCAACCATGCTTCCTTCTTCGTTGCTATCCGGGTTGGCATATGCGCCTTTGAATGTTTCGATATTTGATTTTGAGTCTTCTATGATGGAATTAAGGTTAGAGGAAAAGCTCGCAGCAAGGATCACTCCACTTATCATCACAACAACAGCTACCACGATTAGCTTCAGCAGGTGTTTTTTATTTTTTATAATGACGTTAAGTACATAAGCTAATACAAGCGATACCAATAAAGCACTCGCTAAATAAGTTTTTATTACATAAAGCAGGTAAAGAAATAATAATAGCAACAAAGGTTCCAGGAAGCTGAATTTCTTTTTGATAAAAATCCTGTAAATAAAAGTGCCAATAAAGCCTATAGCTCCAAGGCAGATGGAATCTTTAATTAAACCACTTCCCCAAAAACAGATGGATGGTGTAAAGAGTACTGCATAAGCCAGTAGCTGCTGCGATTTCTTACCGGATATTTCGTTGAGTGTACGATATAATTTCCATAAACCCGTAAAAGTGAATAATCCAAACAGTAACGAAATGATAAGGTAGCTGTTGAATGACAAATAGGATAACAGGGCGGATATTTTCATCACCACAAGATTCGAGTCTATATATATTCCCGTGGGCAGCCCCAGGCCACTGTCGTTGGTAACCTGGTTAAGTTTTTCAAAATCACTGCCCGACATGAAAAAGGGAGTAAAGGGGTCGCCGGTTGCACTGATGATCTTTCTTATAAAATTACTTCCTTCATAAAAACCCAATGAATCCCCGGAATTATAATAATATTGAATTACCATACAATACGCAACACTACCGGCTACGTGTAAAAAAAAGGCAATGACCATGTATTTTTTAAGATCGGTCCCTTCGTACTTTTTTGATTTAAGGGTAACCAGGAAATAAAAAAAGAACAGATAGACCAGCAGTAAAAGATAATCGTATATGGTAATGTAATCCATCCGGGCGGGTGCTGCAATTTTAGTTAAGTATTGAGTTGATAGTGTTTTGGCCACACATATGCCAACATTGATAAGCGGTCAACAAAACAACTGACTTACCTTATTGGGCAATCCCCACTTTTAAATGCCATTGCAATATAAACAATAGTTTTTGCAGGATATGGGTAAATACCTTCCTCTAAAAAATTGAACTACCACCCCGATGCTGTATTTTTATTGCTGCAAGTGTAAATTCTATGAGTATTGAATTGGTAAATCCCTTTAACGGACATACGCTTTACCTATCAGCTGAAGGATTAATGGATGAAGGAAAGATCGCCTTCCCTGCTGAAAAAGGGGCTTACCGTATTGTAAAGGACGATAACTATTCTGAAAATTTCGGTTACCAATGGAATAAATTTGTGGGCACCCAGGTAGACAAAACCAGTAAACTCGACATTTCCCGGATCCGTTTTTTTGCTGAAACAAATTGGGATAAAGAAGACCTCGCCGGGAAAAATGTATTGGAAGTAGGCTCAGGTGCAGGAAGGTTCAGCCAGATCATTTTGGATCTTACCCAAGCCAATCTTTACAGTGTTGATTATTCCAATGCAGTGGAAGCCAATTATAAAAATAATGGGCCCAATGAACGCCTTCACCTTTTCCAGGCCAGTGTTTATGAAATGCCTTTCGCCAAAGCGCAGTTTGATAAAGTAATTTGTATTGGTGTGTTGCAACATACCCCTGATGTAGAAAAATCTGTACAGGCATTGATCGAAATGGCAAAACCCGGAACAGAAGTGGTGGTGGACTTTTATCCCATCACCGGCTGGTGGACAAAACTTCATGCTAAATACCTCCTGCGGCCTTACAGTAAAAAAATGAGCCACGAAAAACTTTACCAGAAAATTGATAAGAACATGGACAGGTTGATAAAAACCTATCGTTTCTTTTCAAAACTTGGTGTGGGAAGATTGTTCAACCGTTTTTTACCCATTTGCGATATTGACGGAACGCTTCCCAAAGGATTGCCTTATGATCAATTAAGGGAACTGTGTGTGCTGGATACTTTCGACATGTATTCACCGCAATACGATCAGCCGCAAAAGATCAGTACAGTGGTAAAATGGTTTCAGCAATACGGGATGAAAGATGTTTGGGGCGGCTTTATTAAATACGAGAATTGCAGGGCAGCCGTTGTAAAAGGGATCAAAGCTTAATAGCAGTACACAACTAACAATAAAGGTTTTAAAAACCAAAAGAAATTTTGCCACAAAAGCGCTGATGAAAAATTTTATTTTTTATTCTTCGCGCCTTTGCGGCAGATTAAAACGATTGCCGCGGTTAAAAAATGTGATCATCTTTTATATATGAACCTGGCCAAATCATTTAGTATCTACACCAGCGCCTCCTTTTTTAATAAGGGGATGATGGCGATATTGGCCTTTTTTTTATCCAACTATATTTTACCGGAGGAGAATGGTGTCCTTTCTTTATACAGCGTATTCGTATCATTCATCTTACCCTTCATTATTTTGGGTATGCCCAGCTCTTTGATACTGGAGCATACCAAACTGGATAACAGTGAGTATAAATTATACTTTAATTCTGCCCTGGCTTTATCCACTTTCTCTTTCCTTGTACTGTTAGCGATTTTTTTAATTGCGGGTAATTTTATTTCAGGAACACTTGCCGTACCGTTCAGGCTGCTTTTACTGGGAATGTTGTATGCTTACTTTACCCTGTACCAGGAAAATATACTGGCCTACCTGCGCATGCTCAACAGGCCTTATCATTTTTTAATTGTATCTGCTATCAAAGACCTGTTGGAAATGACCCTCGTGATTGTGTTGGTGATATACATGGGCAGGGGGGCAGAGGGGAGGATAGTATCAGGTGTTATTACAGGCGCAGCCGTTTTTGTTTTTGGGCTTTGGCTGTTTTATAAAAATGGACTGATCCATTCCCATATCAGCAAAAAATACCTGAAGGAAGAATTCCGCTTTGGTATTTCACAGGTGTTTTTTCAGTTCAATGTTTTTATACTGAATGCAACTGATAAATACCTGATCAATTATTTTGATCCGCACAATAAGGCGGGCCTGGGCATATATTTTATGTCGAACCAGTTTGCATTCATCATCAATGTACTGGTAAGCGCTTTTTTCTTTGCCTACCAGCCCGTTTTGTACAGGTACCTTTCTGATTTTACGATGGAAAATAAACTGAAGATGCTTAAGATAAAGTATCTCTTTGCAGGTTTTTTGCTTATCTGCACCATCGGGCTTTGTGTAGCGATCCCCTATGTTTATCACCTGTTCATCAATAAAAAATATCATCCCGGTATCCCCTATGTGGCCTGGCTGGCGTTTAGTTATTTCTTTTGGGGCTTATATGCATTAATGCTGGGCTTCCTGTATTATTATAAAAAGAACAGGGTGGTCATTATTTTTTCGGTGTTCAGCGCTATTATTTGCATCGTGCTGAATTATTTTTTTATACATGAATATGGTTTGATGGGAGCGGCTTATGCAAACTTTATCACCTATGGTGTTCTTTGTATCACGCTGTTTATAACGGTGAGCCGTGTATGTAATTTACAATTGCCCTGGCTGCAATTCAGGATGATCTTTGCAAGGGCAAAATAATAAAGGTAAAAACGCCGTTATGTATTGTATTTAATAATATTGTAGTAAGATTACTTTTTGATTAAGCAATAACAATGAATAATATCACCAGTCCGCTAACAGGCAGTACAAACACTACACTCACAGATATTTTTTTCAGTAAGGATATCATTAAACTGTACAAAGACCAATTGGGTGCCGACGTGGCCAGGTTTTTCCCGGGCTCCGATAGTTTTTTTCTTTATCAATGCAATGATACCGGGTACCGGTTCTATTACCCAAAAGGCATGGACGGGGACGGGGAATTTTATGGTGCACTGCAGCAAAGCCTTGGAGACGGATATTACCACGACTGGAAATTTGAATACCAGCTGGCCTATGATATTTTATTACCCGGTGATAAAGTACTTGACATCGGCTGTGGGATCGGCAAATTTTTAAACCGGGCAAAAGACAAAGCGGCATCAGTTACCGGGCTTGAATTAAATGAAAAGGCAATAGCCGTATGTCACCAGAACGGGCTCACTGTTTTTAATGAACTCATTGAAGAGCATGCCAAACACAAACCGGAATATTATGATGTGGTTTGCATGTTCCAGGTGCTGGAACATATCTACGACGTAAAAACATTTTTAAGTGAAGCGTTAAAAGTTTTAAAACCCGGCGGACGCCTTGTAATTGGCGTGCCTAATAACGAACCCTATTTTTTGGGGTATGATAAATACTGCACGCTTAATCTTCCGCCACACCATATGGGTTTATGGAATAAGGCAGTATTTGAAAAAACAGCACCCCTTTTTAACCTGAAGATCCAAAAAGTCATTTATGATGTAAAGGGCAGTATAAGAACAGAAGCTTACCTGCGGTCGAAATATATTGCGCATATTAAATCGCCCGGTGGGCAACACAGTATCGCCGAAAAGATAAAGATGATCGCATTGGGAATTATTACCGTGCCCCGTGCCATCATTAAAAAGATAACCACAGGAATTAACGGCTCGCATATAGCCGTGGTATTTAAAAAGGATACGAACTGACCGTTTGAGTAATACGATGAAAAAAAAGATCATTCATTTTATTTTTAACCTTGGACGAGGGGGTGCCGAAACCATGATGGTAAGGGTGATCAAAGAATTGGATGAGTACGAACACGTGATCGTCACCCTTTTTCCGCTGAATCATTTTGGTGAAGAATTGAAATGTGATAAACTGATCTGCCTTAACCTTAAATCATTATTCTCTCTACTACTTGCTGTTTTTAAATTTAAAAAAGTGATCAAGGCCGAGAAGCCCGACATCGTTCATACACATCTTTTTTGGCCCACCATTATTGCAAGGGCGGCGGTTCCTAAAAAGATCCCGCTTATTACTACCATTCATGCGTTTATCGCTTCTTCTGTAGAATATAAACACTGGCATATCCGTTTGCTCGATAAACTTACTTATCCGCTACGCAGGAGTATCATTATTGTTGTGGCAAAGGGAGCGTTGAAAGAATATTTTTCTTTCCTGCATTTAAAGCCATACAAGTCCTATGCCCTGTACACTTTTGTTGATGTGAACCGTTTCAACCCCGCAGATATTCCGCCTAAAACAATTTCCAAAACATTCAGGGTGATTTCTGTTGGCGCCCTGCGTACACAAAAAAATTACGGGTACCTTATCGATGCCTTTACCCAATTAAAAAACAACGATATTGAGCTGCACATTTATGGTGTGGGAAACCTGCAAAAAGAGTTACAGGGCAGGATTGATGAAATGGGAGTGAAAATTATTTTAAAAGGAGAGGTAAGGAATATTGAACAAGTGATACCACAATACGACCTCTATGTAATGGCTTCCAGTTTTGAAGGTTTTTCTTTGAGTGTATTGGAAGCGATGGCCATGGGGATGCCGTTACTGTTAAGCGATATCCCTTCATTTAGGGAACAATGCGAAGACGTAGCAATATATTTTTCTTTAAAAGATAAGGATGATCTTGCGCAAAAATTATTAACCATCTCAACAAAAGATAATGCAACATTAAGCGTTATGGGAGAAAAGGGGAGATCAAGGGCCGTTGATAATTTTACCCTGCC
>JAYWAN010000063.1:0-2298 GCA_043782405.1 Chitinophagaceae bacterium | reverse complement strand
ACAGGATGAAAAACAACTTTTCATTACCAGTTCCACCAATATTTCCGGTGTACTGGATTCTGAGAATGATATCATCCTTGACGGCAATTTTAACGGCGTACTCTACAGTAAGAAAACCATCCATATCACGCCTACCGGCATTATCCGTGGTGTGATCATCTGTAATGATATTAAAGTAGAAGGTGAATTTGAAGGATCGGTGTATAGTTTACGCGTTAACCTTTGTAAAGATTCTATCGTAAAAGGAAATATCCATTGTACCATCATCAATACCGAGATGAACCAGTTTGTGGAGGCCAATATCAAATTGCTTAGCCTCGAGACAGCGGTTTTTGAAGCCAGCTCTGCTGATCTGTTCTCTCAACTGAAAGATATTTTCAGCAAGAATAATAAGGACAATAACTACCTCGCCGTATTTCAGGAAAAACTGAATGAGGTAAAACCTTCCACGAAATTCTACCACCAGACTATCTATGTTGCACCTTCAAATGAGGGGTCTTCCAGAATGGAAGATATTACCCCGGAAGATGGTAATTAATATAAGAAACGGTTTCAATCTGATAAAAAAAGAGAAAGCACTTGCTTTCTCTTTTTTTTATTTTATATAGCCTTCCTTTTATGATTCAAATCACAATAAATGCATAACAGGGTAGATACATTTGTTACCTATTTATTAACCTAACCATGCGCATATGAAAAAGCTATTTATTGTTTTTGCCGGCTGTTGCTTTTGTTTTTTACAGAGTTGTGAAAACAAACCCGAAGCAACATCGGCAACTGTTTCTGCTGAAAACGGTGCCGGCCAGTCGGGCATAAAGGATGATGCATCTCAAAAAAATGTAGTACAGGTAGCCAGTGGCAGTAAAGACCACACTACCCTGGTAGCCGCAGTGAAAGCAGCTGAACTGGTAGATGCACTCAGTAATGCAGGGCCTTTCACTGTATTTGCCCCTACCAATGCTGCGTTCGACAAACTACCTGCCGGTACTGTTGAGGGTTTATTAAAACCAGAAAAGAAGAGTGACCTGGCAGATATACTCCAATACCATGTTTCAGTTGGTGTATATAAAGCCGAATCCTTACAGGATGGACAGGTATTGGGACAGGTAAATGGCGGTGATGTTACCGTTACCAAAAAAGATGGCAAGATCATACTGAACGGAACGGCTACTATTGTGGCTTCCATTCCTGCATCCAACGGCATTATTCATGTGATCGACGGTGTATTATTACCGCCTCCCGCTAAGAAATAAAGATCACTTGTTTTGTTTGAGGTTTTGAGTTGAAAAGAAAAGCATGGATATTTTATCTGTGCTTTTTTATGTCAATTCTATACTTGTTGTTCTTTTCTGTATTCCAGTATTTTCGATTCCATAACAGAAGCGATACCGGCAGCTTTTTGTTTGGCAAGTTTAGCCTTCTCCCCTTTGAATAATTGATCAACCGTGAGCATAAACAGGTGTACCCATTGGGCAAAATGTTTGTGATCCAGCGGGCGTATATGGTGCAGGTGCTTATGCAGGTTCATCGGGTTACCGGTATAGGTTCCGGAATAAAAAAGTGTATTCTCCCAAAAATCGCACATCGCAGGCAAATGTTTCTCCCAGTTCATCTTTACAATATCATTAAAGATGAATCCGATCTCATCATCTTTTTTTACAGCTCCATAAAAAGCACTTACCAGGTTTTCAATATCAGCCCTGTTCTCAATATCTTTTTTCATATACACAGATTTTAATGAACCAACAATTGGGCAATTTCTGCCAGTAACGCTTCACTGCAGGATTCCTGTACCAATGGAAACAATTCACGTTCTTCTTTTCTTATATGCTTTTCAAGTACATAACCCAGGGTATCCAGGTGCTCTTCTAATTTTCCTGAAACCGGCAACAATTCAAATAAGAGCCGCAGTTCTCTGTGTTCATGAAAGATCTCATCCGATAAGGCATCCAGCTTTTCATTGATCCCTTTGATCTTATCAAGGACCATTTTTTCTTCTGACAGAAAATGAGTAACCAGTTCATCATGATAAAACTTTATTGCATAAGCGGCTTTCCCTGCAATATCGGTTGGCAGGCCCTTATATGCGGGCGCCCCGTTCTGTATCAGCTTTGCCAATATCAATGCTCCATGGTGATCTCTCGATAAAGGAATTAAGGCTTCATGTCTTTTCATACAATCTTTTTAAAGGTCTTTCCGGTTGAATTTACGTGTAGCCAGCCAAATCGGTACAATACCCCATAGTAATAACACGGTAAAAGAAACCATAACACCCAATGTGGTTCCAAAAAAATCTTT
>JAYWAN010000062.1:0-6083 GCA_043782405.1 Chitinophagaceae bacterium | reverse complement strand
GTAAAGAACTGGCTGGTACCGCCACCTTTCGACCGTTCAACGAATTGTGGCGTTTTAGGGTTACTGTTAGTATAAAAGTACTGGGTGGTATAATCACCGATATTATCATTCCTGCTGTAATTATAATTTGCGTCAGCGGTGAGTTCCTTACTGGCTTTGGCAAAATTGTGTTTAAAACTTAAGGTGGATCCGTAGTTCCTGAAATCGCCGGTGTTTTTGCTTGTCCTGGATCCTTTATCGCTGGTGGTATTTGCTGCGCTGACGGTATCCCTGTATATATTGATCATGTCGTCGGTACCGAAATGGCCCCTTACAATATTGCCGCCAACGGTAAGGGTATTCCTGTTATCGATGAAATAATCCATACCTATCCGCCCGAAAGCAAAATATCCTTTGTTTACCGGGTTATTGCTTTGGTTCAAATAGGCTTTGGAACTGGTCAGGAAATCAGTGCGTGTACTCGTTACCGCACTGATGGATTTACGCATACCGAACTGCCCGGCCGCAAAGAAATTCACTTTATCCTGTTTCAGGTTAAAATCGCCGCCCAGGCTGGGACGTGCCCTGTAATCTATACCGGCCCTTACGTTACCGTTATACCCGGCTTTGCGGTTCTTCTTCAATACGATGTTCAGGATACCTGCGCCGCCGCCGCTGGCATCAAATTTTGCAGAAGGGTTGGTGATGATCTCTACGCTTGCGATCGCATCGGCAGGTATCTGGTCCAGTGTCATCGTAGTAGGCCTGCCATCTACAAATATCTGCGGGGTAGCATTGCGTAAACTTACATTACCATCTATATCCACGTTCACAGAAGGAACGTTTTTCATTACGTCAACCGCGGTACCACCAACACTGGTAAGATTTTTTTCTACATTGAAAATTTTGCGATCAATGCTCATCGTTAGCAGGGGCTTATTGGCCACTACGGTCACGTTCTGCAATTGCTGTGCATCGGTTTCCAGTTTTATATTGCCCAGGTCTTTATCCACCCCATTCAGCATGCTGCTGAAATCACCATTCTTGGCACCCGACATGTTCATATCAAATGCAACTTTTTGTTCTATCGTTTTAAAACCAATGGCTGTAATCTTTAGTTTAAAAGAGCCCATGATAGGGAGGTTCTCCATACTGAATTCGCCTTTCTTGGTGGTGAGCATACCGCCAATTACCACATCTTTTCTTTTCTTTGTTGCTGTATCAAATTTGCTTTGTACAAGTTGCACCGATACGGCTTCCAGGGGTTTATTGTTGGCGGCTTCTATCACTTTACCATATACATGACCCATATTCATGTTTTGGCCACCCATCTGTCCGCGACCACTGGGCATTTGCGCCTGCGCAGGTGAAAAGGAGCCTAGCAGGATCACTGCTAAAAAAGAGAAAAAAAGATGCTTCATTATCATAAATTTACTTGCTGTACAACAGTACAATTTAAAAGAAGTTGCAAAGTACCGTCAGAAAATCGGTTAAAACTAATCTTTACTTGATGAGTGGCTAAATAGCTTGGAGAGCAGTAAGAATACTTAAAAAACTGTTAATGATACAGTTGAAGACTAATTAAAACCTGTATTAATCCTATCAAAAAACCAAATACACCGCCAATGACTTCCAGGAATTTGAATTCCTTCTTCGTGATCTGGTCCAATATATTTTCCAGTTTTTCGGAAGAAAATCCTGCTACTTTTTCAGTGACAATCTTTTCCAGGTCCAGGTCTTTTTCCAGTTTGTTCATATAACTTTTCATCAGTACGGGAAAAAGACTTTCTAACTCCATCAAAAAAGCTTCTTTTAACTGGATGATGGTCTTTTCACCAATGAACATGGAAAGCATCGGGAAAACATCTTTTATTTTTTCGCGGAGAAAATTGTCAATGTGTTTTTCAATTTCGGGTTTTAACTGTTTCAGGTTTTCGGGATCGGTAACTTTCTGTTCTATTTCGGCAAAGGACAATAATTCCTTACCTACTACCTGTCCAAGTTTTTGAGCGATCAGTTGCTGGTTCTTTGGAAAGATACCCTGCAGTTTCCATCCCAGGATATTTATTGGCTTGCGGGGATGAAATAACATCTTGATGGCGATCCATGTGGTTACCCATCCGGTAAAAGCAGAAAGTAAGACGGGTATAATATAATGTGTCCAGGACATCTGCGCTGTTTATGGCTGCAAAGAAAGTGATTAAAGCTGCCGGCTCAAAATGTAATTTTGAAGGGGAGGGGTTTTTCTTTATTTTTGCAACCCATCAAATGGTAGCCATAGCTCAGTTGGTTAGAGCATCAGATTGTGATTCTGAGGGTCGTGGGTTCGAGCCCCATTGGTTACCCAGCGAAGTTCCCGGAAAATAGTTCCGGGATTTTTTTACCCTTTTCTGCCATTCATCACGCTTATTTTCCATAAAAGGTCTTTAACAAAACATTATTCCATTCCAGGCGTTTGGTATAAATAAAACCAATCGTTTTTACGTTATTTTTACACCATGCAAAAAATTGCAACATTTATGATGAGTAAAAGATTTCTACCAGTCATACTGGTCCTTACCGGTGCAGGATTGTTTTTGGCTTTTCAAACCCAGGGAAAAACAGATAATGATAACCCCAAATCGAAGTACGCAAAAGTGCTGCGTAATATCGGTATCATCCTGGAACAGGGACATTACAGCCCAAAGAAGATCGATGATAATTTTTCGAAAGCCGTATTGAAAAAATTCACGGCAGAGCTCGACGATGATAAAAATATCTTTCTACAAACAGATATTGACGCGTTCAAAAAATATGAGAACAAGATCGATGATGAGATCCATGGTGCCGAATTGGAATCTTTTTACACCATCAATGATGTTTACCTGAAAAGGCTTGATGAAACGGCTGTACTGTACAAAGATATCCTGGCAAAACCTTTTGATTTTACCAAAGAGGAGAGCGTATCGCTTGACCGTGATAAACTGAGTTTTCCCAAAACAGATGCGGAAAGAAAAGATAACTGGCGCAAACGCTTAAAATATATGGCCCTGGTTAAATATGCAGACCTGCTTACCGAAAGGGAAAAAGGTGCTACGGCAAAGCCCGATACTGCTGCGGGTAAGGCGGCTGTTAAATTTGTTTATAAAGCTGATTCAACACTGGAACGTGAAGCAAGAGAGTCGATCAAAAAACAGATCGAACGTTTTTTTGCTACCAAGAAAACACATGAAACGACAGATGAAAACTTTACCACATTCGTGAATGCGATCGCAGGTAATATGGATCCGCATACCAATTATATGCCGCCGGTTGATAAACGTTCATTTGATGAATCCATCAGCGGTACCTTTTTTGGCATTGGTGCCAGACTTAAAGAAGATGATGGTAAAATAAAGATCGCCGACCTTATTTCCGGCGGCCCCGCATGGAAAGGTGGTGAATTAAAAGTAGAGGATGAGATCATAAAGATCGGGCAGGGAACAACAGAACCCGTAGACGTTACCGGTTATGCGGTTACTGATGCTGTTAAACTGATCAGGGGTGCGGAAAAAGGATCGATAGTAAAACTTACCATTAAAAGAATGGATGGTTCGGTTAAAGTGATCAGCTTACAGCGCGACGAGATAAAACTGGATGATACTTTTGCGAAGAGTGCCATCATCAACGGCGATCATAAAGTAGGGTATATTTATTTGCCCGAATTCTATGTAAACTTTGATAACCCTGAAGGACAAAGATGCTCTGATGATGTGAACAAGGAGATACAGAAATTAAAAGCAGAGAAAGTGGAAGGTATTATTATTGACCTTCGCGGCAATGGTGGCGGCTCGTTACCTGAAGTGGTTAAAATGGCCGGACTGTTCATTGAAGACGGCCCAATATGTATTGTAAAAGGCAGGGGAGAAGATAAACCCTATGAATGGAAGGACAAGGATAAAACGGTTGCCTACACTGGGCCTTTGACTGTAATGGTTGATGAATTCAGTGCAAGTGCTTCTGAAATTTTTGCTGCAGCGATACAGGACTATAAACGCGGTATCATCGTAGGCAGCACTTCAACCTATGGCAAAGGCACAGTGCAGCGCACTATCCCTTTAAATCCTGAAGGCGGAGACAATGCGATCTTTTCTACCAGGAAAACAGAAGACCTGGGCAGTATCAAATTAACCCTCCAAAAATTTTACCGCATCAATGGAGGTGCTACACAATTAAAGGGCGTAACACCGGATATTGTTATACCCGATGCAATGGAGTACCTCAAGTTCCGTGAAAAAGATAATCCTGTTGCACTGCCCTGGGATGAGATCACAAAAGCAGATTATAAACCCTGGACCAGTAATATCAGCAATGATATAGTGATAAAGAATTTTAATGCAGAGATAAAAAATGATACAAGGGTTGCAAAGCTGGCGGCAGATATCAATTTACTGGAGAAATACAATGATAAAGAGTATTCGTTGAACCTGGTGAAGTATAAGCAAGAACAAAAGGAGTTGCAGGCTACCCGCAAGGATATGGATGAGCTGGGCAAACTAACCAAAGTGCTGGACGTTAAAAATATTGCAGCAGATATGGCGACCATTAATGCCGCCAAGGAAAAAATAAAGACCAATACCGGCTGGCTGAAAAGGCTGAGCAATGATATTTATATCGATGAAACGGTGAAAGTGCTCAATAATATGATCAATCAAAACGGTACGGCGAAAAATAATTAGCCCTGGAAAGATCAATAAAAAGAGGCTGTTTGATATTCTTCAAACAGCCTCTTTTTGTTGGGTACCTTACAAATACCTTTCTTCCATTACTTTTTTGTGGTGATAAAAATGCCCCAGGGCAATAAAGCCCATACTGGCCACCGTTATGGCATTGTTGTTAGCGGTTCCGCTGGCAGACAATGCGCCAGGCGTAAAACTTCGGTACAATAATTCTGTGCTGTGCCTTACTGCAAGGAACTCATCCACCAGGCTTTGCCATGTTCTCTCATTAGCATTTGAATGCGCTGCGTAATCATTTTCTTCAAAGCCGGGAAGAGAGGTTTTTTCACCCCTTGCAAAACAAAGTGCCCGGTAGTTAAAGATCCTTTCGGTATCCGTGATGTGCTGCAGCAATTCCTTAATGGTCCACTTGCCTTCGGCATAAGTATATAACGACTTCTCTTCTGTTATGGAAGACAGAAAACTACCGATAACGGGTAACTGCTTATCGAAAGCGGTAAAAAGTTCCTGTTCGGGTACCTGGTCAATATATTTCTGAAAATAACCGGGGTAACTGGTGGGAGATGGTTTTGGCATTGCGGTGTATTTAGCATTTTAAAATAACCTGGTTAAAGAGAAAAGCCACTGATTACACACATAAACACTAATATCGACATTAGCGGGTATCGGTGTAATTAACGGCCATCACTATTGAATTTTTACGCGTTCTTCTTTTTTATAAGTTTTGGTTTGGGCAACACTTCTTTTACTACATTTCTTTCGCCTTTTAAAGTGCTGGCTAATTTCAGGGCTTCATAGGCGTTTACTATGCCGCCTGTTTTTGAAATATCATTAAGGTTCACAAGGTCATCGGTACCGGGTTGTTTCACTTTTATATCCGGTTGCTGTGCCGATTTTTCAATAACGTATTTTAATTGCTTTGCCGAAAGGTTGGGAAAATATTCGAGCGTCAATGCTGCAATGCCTGCCACGAGCGGGCAAGCCATACTGGTACCCTGTAAATTACCATATACATTGCCACCGGGTAAAGTGGAATAGATCTTTACACCCGGAGAAAATACATCCACTTCCTTTTTACCATAGTTACTGAAGGAAGCGGTGAGCCCGCCCGCTTTTGGATCGCCGCTTGCACCTACTGTTATCACATTATTGGCCCTTCCTTTCCCATCTATGAAAACAGGATTGGGGAAATAATCTGCTGTGTCAACATTTTTTGCATCGTTTCCTGCGGCATGCACCAGTAAAACATTTTTACTTGCTGCATAGCGGATAGCATCATCTACCCATTGTTTCTGTGGTGAAAAATCCTTCCCAAAACTCATACTGATCACCTGTGCGCCATTGTCAACCGCATAACGGATGGCATTGGCAATATCTTTATCATGCTCGTCTCCATCGGGTACGGCA
>JAYWAN010000061.1:0-6115 GCA_043782405.1 Chitinophagaceae bacterium | reverse complement strand
ATCATGATGCGCACATTATCTGCAATACCATCCATCCCCTTGCCATTATTACGTATGGCGGCAATGATACCCGAACAGTGTGTACCATGCATGGGTGTAGATGACATGATATCATTGTTACCATAGTTGCGGTCATTGATATTGCTTTCATCATCACCAACAATTTCCTTACGGTAAGCCCTAGGCGGAGTATTTTTTGATTCCTGTTTTCTTTCTTCTCCCGCTACATATTCATCGAGCCCTGCTAAAAATTCTTTATTGGTCTGGTCCAGTGCATCGTTGCCTTTCATTAAATCCAACAGGTCTTTCCTTGCTTTTTTCTCTTCCACCGATTTGGTAGTGTAGGCTTCCAGTTCCTTACCGGTAAACACTTCTTTTCCTATGCCTATCTTTAAAATGCTATCGGACTTGAGTAAGTTGACCTGCATACGTTTTAAGAACATCAGTTCTAAAGGGCTTGTAGCATCGCCTACAATTTTTCCCTGTGCTTTTATAAAAATTGCATATTCGGCTTTTTCAGCAGGACTGAGTTTGGATTGATCCACTTCCTTGTCGCCCCACTTCGCTTTTAAAGAGTGATACACCCTTGCTCCTTCATAACTGTCTTCTTTCACACTCCGTCCATCTTTTCCACCCAGGAAATTCCAGCCATGTACATCGTCGATATAACCATTCTTATCATCATCAATTCCGTTGCCGGGTATTTCTTTCGGGTTGGTCCACAAAATGGCTTTCAGGTCTTCCTGCAGGGTATCAATACCGCTGTCAATAACGGCAACGATTACCGTTTTGCTTTTCAGGTTCTTTGATTTAATAAAATTATAGGCTTTGTCTGCGCTAACGCCGTAAAAACCACTTGTTCCTTTATCCATCATGTGCCAGCCCTTTGGAACATCATCGTTTTGTGCAAATGCACCCGTGCTGAGTGTTAATACACTAATAAAGATCTTCGAGAACTTATTCATATACTTTTTTTTGTTTCAACGAAAATAAAGGTCTTATACCAATCTGGTATACCGCCCATACGGTATTTAATAAATTTTATGTTATTGTTTGGTAAAAAACAATGAACCATACCGATTCATTTAAGGTATGCAAAGATTATACCTTTTAATGTACCTGTATGGTTCAAGATCAATTAATACAATTTCATTTCCACCCTCCTGTTCAGGGCCTGTTTTGCCGGATCTGTGGTCAATGGCATATCGGCTCCAAAATAAGCTACCTGGAGACGGGTTTCATTGATACCTTTTGATACCAGATAATCCTTAACAGCATTTGCCCTTGAATTGGATAGTCCGAGATTTACATAACGGTCACCTTCTTTACTGGCATGCCCGTCAATCTTTAAATGCAATGATGGGCTGCGCTGTAAAAGATTTGCAACCGCATCAAGTGCGCTCATTGCTGCAGGTGACAGGTCGAACTGGCTTTGGTTGAACTGGATCTTACCGGCTGTTGCAGTTACCGTGTTCACCATTTCATCAGTGATGGTCTCTGTAACTCCTGCATTCCCGGTTTTTACTTTTTCCGCCGGGCAACCATTATTTGTTGCTAATCCTGCTACGGTAGGGCAATTGTCAATTTCATCATTAACGCCATCACCATCAGTATCGGGTATAGGACAACCATGGTACCTTAATACACCTGCAACAGTAGGGCACTGGTCAACATCATCACTAACCCCATCGCCATCACTATCTCCGTTTACAGCAGGGCAGCCATGATTAGCGATAGTTCCTTTTACTGTCGGGCATTTATCTTCACTGTCAGGAACACCATCTCCATCAGTATCTACACTTACAACAGGACAACCATGGTTGGCGGCATCGCCTTTTACATCAGGGCACCTGTCGTCTTTATCTGCAATACCATCACCATCCCTGTCGGGACATCCCATTGTTGCTGCCGTACCCGCCTCATTGGGGCATTTATCATCTTTATCAGCTATGCCATCGCCATCTTTGTCTTTTATTTTTTTAGTTTTAGGAGGAGCTGTAGTGGTATCAACTGTTTTCTTTTTCTCCGTAGTGGAATTAAGTGATGCCAACCAAACGCCAAGGGATACACTCACTGCCTGGTTCTTAAAACTGCCTTTATAACTACTGGCCTGGTACATATCGGCCAGGCTCTGGCTACCGGTAGCTCTCAGGAAAAATTTTCCTACTTCAAAGCCGGCAGTTGCTGTGACACCATAGTCAAGTGTTTTGTATTTACCCGGGCCATTGCCAACGGGAAGATCGGTATTGATATTAGTAACAATAGGATGAAGGGAAGGATCTTTAAAACGTGTTTCTGATTTTTCACTTCCACCTGCGAAGAAAGCAGCATAGGGTCCGCCGCCAATGACGAAATTCACTTTTTTACCCAAATGGAATTTCAGTAAAAGGTTAAGAGGGATCTCTATATAATTCAACTTTGTTTTAAAACTTGAATCCTTTACCAGTACAGTAGTTGAAGGATCGAATTGCTGAAAATATTTCCTGCCCCTATTCACATACATTACCGCGGGCTGCAATACAAATGTTGACTTTTTATTCAATGGGATTTCGGCAACAACTCCGCCCTGGTAACCCTGCAGCCATTTGTAATTTTTCTTGATCGTGCTCCAGTTGGTTAAATTGTTTGTTTCCACGATGGTTGACATGTTTGCGCCACCCATAACACCCACTTTTACCTGTGCATTGGCGAAGAGTGCCATACCGGTAAAAAACATAATGGTAATTAGTTTTTTCATAAATAATTTAGGTTTAATAAAGAATAGTTTTTATAAGTCAAACTTAATACCCTGTGCCAAAGGTAGTTTATTCGTATAATTTATGGTATTCGTTTGCCTGCGCATATATATTTTCCAGGCATCACTGCCGCTTTCCCTGCCGCCGCCAGTTTCCTTTTCGCCACCAAAGGCACCCCCGATCTCGGCGCCTGAGGTACCGATATTTACATTGGCAATA
This sequence comes from Chitinophagaceae bacterium, assembly GCA_043782405.1. Taxonomy (GTDB): domain Bacteria; phylum Bacteroidota; class Bacteroidia; order Chitinophagales; family Chitinophagaceae; genus Ferruginibacter. Next base: position 3,161 of record JAYWAN010000061.1, on the reverse strand, counting down.
CCGCAATCACTGCCTGCCTGGGAAAGAAAATGTTCTGCTTCCCTAAGGCTACCGGTCATTATTGCCGAGGATAAACCCTGGGGTACGCCGTTCTGTAAGGCAATTGCTTCGTCAATGGTTTTGTATTTCATTAAGTAGAGTATGGGGGCAAAGGTTTCGTGCTGTACAATGGCGAAACTGTTCTTTGCTTCGGCAATGCAGGGTTTAACATAACAACCACTCTCAAAACCCTTGCCTTTGAGCACACCGCCTTCTACAATGAATTTACCACCTTCTGCCTTACATTGTTTAATCGCATCGAGGTACATCTTTACTGCATCTTTATCGATGAGCGGTCCTACATGATGCTTTGTGTTCAAGGGGTCGCCTATTTTCAATTGTTTGTAGGCATTAATTAATTTTTCTTTGAATTTATTGTACACTTTCTCCTGTATGATGAGCCTGCGGGTAGAAGTACACCGCTGCCCTGCTGTGCCAACGGCTCCAAAAGCGGCACCAATGAGTGCCATATCCAGGTCGGCTTCGGCAGAGATGATGATGGCATTATTGCCGCCCAGTTCCAGTAAACTGCGTCCCAAACGTTGCCCTACTGCTGCCCCAACAGCTTTGCCCATACGCGTGCTGCCGGTTGCAGAAACGAGCGGTACCCGCGTATCATGGCTCATCCATTCGCCCACTTCGCGGCCACCGGCCATTATATTACTAACGCCTTCGGGTACACTATTTTTTTTGAAGACGGTTTGGATAATGTTTTGACAGGCGATGGCACACAGAGGTGTTTTTTCACTGGGTTTCCATATACATACGTCGCCACAAACCCATGCCAGCATACTGTTCCAGCTCCATACCGCCACCGGAAAATTGAAAGCGGATATTACCCCTACAATACCAAGCGGATGGTATTGTTCGTACATACGGTGGCCCTGCCTTTCACTGTGCATGGTAAGCCCGTGTAACTGGCGGGAAAGCCCAACCGCAAAATCGCAGATATCGATCATCTCCTGCACTTCGCCAAGTCCTTCCTGCAGGCTTTTGCCCATTTCATAACTCACCAGTTTACCCAGTGGTTCTTTGTTCTGCCTTAGTGCTTCGCCAACCTGCCTTACAATTTCACCACGTTTAGGCGCGGGCCAATTGCGCCATTCCAAAAAAGCGGATTGTGCTTTTTTGATAACGGCTTCATAGCTGTTTACATCAGCACCCGTTACTGATGCGATCAATTTGCCATCAACCGGTGACCAGGAATGAAGTTTTTCTCCTTTGCTTTTTATCCAGTTCGATCCGGTGGAAACACCGTTATTATTGGCCTGTATCTTTAAAGTTTTTAGGAAATCCATTGTACGATTATTATTTCGGGGACAAAGTTACGGACTAATCATTTGTGAAGAGTTAAAAGCTATTTCATCAGCCCTAATTAACTCATAACTCATAACTCTGCACTCCTAACTCTTAACTAATATTGCTCCTGTTCGTTGGGAAAATCCCTGCTTTTTACATCGTTGATATATTGCTTCACTGCAACGGTGGCCTGCTCGTGTATATTTAAATACTGCCTTAAGAATCTTGGTTTGAATTCCGTGTTGATGCCAAGCATATCGTGCATTACCAATACCTGTCCGTCGCAATGGCCTCCTGCACCAATACCGATGGTGGGTATGCTAAGGCTTTCGCTTACTTCTTTTGCCAAGGTTGCCGGAATTTTTTCCAATACTATTGCAAAACAACCGGCTTCCTGTAACAGTAAGGCATCCTTTTTTAATTTATCTGCTTCTTCCTCTTCCTTTGCCCTTACGGTATAAGTTCCAAATTTATAGATGCTTTGTGGTGTTAAACCAAGATGCCCCATTACCGGTACGCCTGCGCTCACAATTTTTTTAACAGAATCGAGAGCTTCTTCACCGCCTTCCAGTTTTACGGAATGGCCCCCCGTTTCTTTCATTATTTTAATGGCAGAAGCCAGGGCGATATCTGAATTAGATTGATAAGAGCCAAAGGGCATATCAACAACAACAAGGCAACGGTTGATACCACGTACCACGGATTGCGCATGATAGATCATCTGGTCAAGCGTGATAGGTAATGTTGTTTCGTGGCCCGCCATTACATTGCTTGCACTGTCACCCACCAGGATGATATCAATACCGGCTGAATCGAATAGTTTGCCAAAGGAAAAATCATAGGCCGTTATCATGGAGATCTTTTCCCCGGCGGTTTTCATTTTCAGTAAGGTATTGGTGGTTACTTTTTTTATTTCTTTGTTGACAGACATGGACAGGAATTTGAAGTGTAAAAATAGCGAAGTGGAGTTGGCTCTGCGTTAGAATAAAACAATTCCCGGGGTAAAAGTAGAAAGAAATTATTAAATGACCGGTTAGGGGCCGGGCAATAGGGAAAGTGCTTATCCGGCATCATTTCACCTGGTCATACAGGTGATGTATCAACCCATCCACCAGTCCTATTTTGGGTACATAAATTTCTTCAGCACCTGCCCATCGCATGGCATTGATATAAATTTGAAGTGCGGGCACAATTACATCCGCCCTGTCTTCCCGTAAATAATATTTATTGATCCTGTCCTCAAGGCTCACATTGCTGAGTTCTTTGTAAAAATCACGCAGTAATTCAAGCGGCAGGGGTTTGCCGTCTTTTCTTTTACTCATCGAAAATATTTTATTGATATTGCCGCCGCTGCCGATGGCCACCACTTCTTTTTGTCCTTTGGTGAATGATTTTACGATCTCCCGCATTACTTCCCAGTCTTTTTCCCTTACCATTTCTTTAAGGATACGGATGGTACCAATATTGAATGATTCTTTAAAAGTGAGTTTACCATTGCTGAAAAAAGAAAGTTCGGTGCTGCCGCCGCCAACATCGATGTACATATAACTATGGTCCTTATCGAGGTTCTCTGCAATATGGTTCTCATAAATGAGACCGGCCTCCATATCGCCGCTGATGACCTCGATAGAGATACCCGTCTCTAATTTTACTTTACGGATAATATCAGTAGCATTACGGGCGTCCCTCATGGCACTGGTGGCACAGGCGATGATATCGGTTACACCATAAGCATTCAATAAATGTTTGTAAGCCTTCATTGTCTGCAGCAGCATGCCGATCTTGGCTTTGGGGATACTGCCAAATTCAAATACATCAAAACC
>JAYWAN010000060.1:0-16447 GCA_043782405.1 Chitinophagaceae bacterium | reverse complement strand
TGACAATAATATGGTCGATGACTTTTATGTCGAAATAAGCGGCAGCTCCTTTTATTTTTTTGGTTAATTCTTCATCGGCATGACTGGGCCTTAAATTGCCGGAAGGATGATTGTGGCATAAAACAATTGAAGTTGCTTCTTCTTCCAAAGCCTTTTTAAGGATCACCCTTGGATCTGCAACAGTACCTGTAATACCTCCGCGACTGATGATCTCAAAATGATTGATCTTATTGGACTGGTTTAAAAAAATAACTGCAAATACTTCATAAGCATGATCTTTCAGGATGGCTTGTAAGTACAGTGCAATATCCCTGCTCGATCTTACAATGGGCTTGTCAAGGGAAGCTGCTGCCTGTCTTCGCCTGCCCAGTTCCAGTGCCGCTGCGATGCTGATGGCTTTTGCCCTTCCAATACCTTTGATCTGCTGAAATTCTTTCAGGCTAAGTTTGCCCAGTTCATTGAGATTATCCTGCCCCAGTTTCAATAACTCTTTAGACAGATCAACAGCACTCTTATCCCTGCTGCCGTTATTAATGAGCAGGGCGATTAATTCGGAGTTACTGAGTGCAGTTGCACCTTTGCTGAGCATTTTCTCCCGGGGACGGTCATCAACAGCCCAGCTTTTGATAGATGTGGATGGCTTGTTGACAGTTTTCATACTATCAAATTTAATTCATCTAAAACAAAATGATACTTTCGCACCATATTATTTACCACCCACAACAATCTTAGTCATATGGAGTCAAATGCAAAAATATTTTCAGGTACAGGATCCCAGTACCTTGCTGAAAAAATTGCTAAAAAATTCGGCGAACCATTGGGGAAAGTAAACATCCAAAGATTCAGTGACGGTGAGATCTATGTTGAATTCCTGGAAAGTATTAGGGGCCGGTTTGTTTTTTTGATACAAAGTACTTATGCTCCTGCGGATAACCTTATGGAACTGCTGTTGATGATCGATGCGGCCAAAAGGGCCTCGGCCTATAAAGTGATTGCGGTAATACCTTATTATGGCTTTGCAAGGCAGGACAGGAAAGACAGGCCCCGTGTAGCCATTGGTTCAAAATTAGTGGCGAATATGCTTACGGCAGCAGGAGCCGACAGGGTGATCACCATGGACCTGCACGCACCGCAGATACAAGGGTATTTCGATATACCGGTTGATCACCTTGATTCTTCAGCTATTTTCATTCCGTATGTAGAAAGCTTAAAACTACCCAACCTTATTTTTGCTGCACCCGATGTAGGCAGTGCCAACAGGATTCGTGAGATTGCGACTTATTTTGAATGTGAAATGGTAATCTGTGACAAACACCGGAAAAGAGCCAATGAAATTGCCAGTATGGTAGTGATTGGAGACGTCACAGACAGGGATGTAGTATTACTGGATGATATTTGTGATACGGGTGGCACCCTTATAAAAAGCGCCGCCCTGATGAAGGAAAATGGCGCAAAAAGCGTAAGGGCATTATGTACCCACCCGGTCTTGAGCGGTAATGCCTATAAAAATATTGAGAGTAGTGTACTGGAAGAACTCGTTGTTTGCGATACCATTCCACTGCGGGGAGAGTGCAGTAAGATTAAGGTCATTTCAACCGATGAATTATTTGCAATAACAATACGTAATGCCTTTGAGAATAAGAGTATTAACAGTCTTTTTATGAGGTCTCGTATGGCGAATAAGAAATAATTAATAATGCTTAATTGATAATAGATGATTTGAGTTTTCGTGAAATCTCAAATTATCCATTTTTTCATTATATAATTATGCATTAAATACCTACCTTTGCGCCTCATAAAAAAATCTATAATAAAATGAAATCAATTACAATCGAAGGACAACTGAGGACCGAAAGCGGAAAAAAAGCCACCCGCCATCTTCGCTCTCAGCAACAAGTGCCAGGTGTAATTTATGGTGGTGCAAATGAGATCAATTTCTCCGCTCCTGCAACTGCTTTTAAAGACATCGTTTATACCGCCGACTTTATGTTGACGGAAGTTAAAATTGACGGTAAAAGCTATCGTTGTATTTTAAAAGACCTGCAATTCAACAAGGTTACCGACCTGCTGACGCATGTTGACTTTTTGGAGCTGGTTGAGGATAAAAAAGTGATTGCGACCTTGCCGCTGAAATTTGTTGGTACACCTGCTGGCGTTAAAGCCGGAGGTAAATTAGTTACCAAAATGAAATCATTAAAGGTTAAAACATTACCCAAGTACCTGAAAGAGCATATTGACGTTGACATCAATAAGCTGGAACTGAATGAGAATATCAGGGTGGAAGATGTAAAACTGGAAAATATGGAAGTATTGAATTCTCCCCGTATTCCTATTGCATCAGTAACGATGACCCGCCAGTTGAAACAGGACGAAGCTTCAACACCAAAAGCTGCCGCTGCAACACCTGCTGCTGCTGCCCCTGCTGCCGCGGCTGCGCCTGCTGCCAAGGCCGGCAAAAAATAAGCTACATATTTTTTTATACCAATGCCTCCCAAAGCGGGAGGCATTTTTGTTGGAATATAACAATCATGCGCAAACATTAAACTTTAATTACCTTTGCCCACTTAAACAGTAAATCATGGGAATGGACAGAAATACGGTTATCGGTTTTGTATTGATAGGCGCTTTACTAATAGGAATGTTTTACATTAACAGCCGCAGCAACCAGGCCTATCTGGCTGAAAAGAAAAGGGTGGAAGATTCCATCGCTGCAACAAAACCTAAAGTGGATACATTGGCTGCAAAACTGGATGCAGCAAAAACGGATTCTTTAGCAAAAGCAAAATTACAAAAGCAGACTATTTTTAAAAACCCTGTTTCAGTTGAAGAGCGTTTGGATACATTAGAAAATGAAGTAGTAAGAATAATCTTCACTAACAAGGGAGCCCAACCCCAAACAGTGGAACTAAAAAAGTTTAAGACTTATGACGGTCAACGGCTTTTTGTACAGGCCGGAAAATTCAATAAGATCACGTACCGGATCAAATCCGGTACCAGCCAGGCACCGCAAACCGCAGAAACAGCAGATATCATTTTCAGCAAGGGCGATAAAAAACTGAATGCTGATAAATCCCAAACTATTACTTATACGCTGCCAGATTCTACCGGGAAAGCAGTGATCACCCACCAGTATACCATCAGGCCGGATGATTATATGGTTGACCTTACTATTAACCTTACGGAACCTGATAAACTGTTTGATCAAAATACATTGAACCTTTTGTGGCAGACAGAATCTGGACAGGTAGAGAAAACAATTTCCTACGAGAGGCAGCAATCGCATATTTGTTATCTCTATAACGACAAGTATGATTTTGTTCAATTGGGCACCGGTGGTAATGAAAAGTTTGAAAAACCTGTTGAATGGCTTGCCATTAACCCCCAGTTTTTTGTAACTGCGTTACTGGCAAAAAATAAATTTCAAAGTGCAGAACTTAACTGGGTAGCACCTGCCGATTCTTTAAAGATAATATCGCAGGTAACGGCAAATTGCAGGGTAAATGTACCTTCCGGGCCATTCTATGCAGTTCCTTTGCAATTGTATTATGGCCCCAATGATTATAATATCCTGGACAAATACAACAATAACATGCACCAGATAGTTACCTACGGTAGCGGCCCCTTTTCTTTTGTAAAATATATCAATCGTCATTTTCTTTTGCCCATTTGGGATTTCCTGCGCAGCCGTGTGGCGAGTTATGGTATAGTGATCTTACTGCTTACCTTATTGATCAGGCTGATCACTTCACCGATATTGTACAAAAGTTATGTAAGCGGGGCCAAAATGAAAGCACTGAAACCTGAAATTGATAAGTTGAAAGCAAAACATGGCGATGATAAACAGGCATTCAGCATGGATCAGATGAAGTTATGGAAGTCTGCCGGTGTTAGTCCGCTGGGAGGATGTTTACCTGCACTATTGCAGATACCCATCTTTATGTCGCTGTATTATTTTTTCCAGGCCAATATAGCCTTAAGGGGTCAAAGCTTTTTATGGGCGAAAGACCTGGCTGCGTATGATTCCATTTATCAATTACCTTTCAGTATTCCTTTGTATGGTGATCATGTAAGCTTATTTACTATAACGGCTACGCTTACCAGTTTATTAATATCTATCTACAGCATGAGTAATATGCAGGACAACAGTAATCCTGTGATGAAGTATATGCCGTATATATTTCCGATACTGTTATTATTCATATTTAACCGGCTGCCTTCGGCCTTAACCTGGTATTATACGGTTTCCAATACCATCACACTTATTTTGCAGATTGTTATACAGAAGTATATCATTGACCACGAAAAGATACTTGCACAAATTGAAGAGAACCGGAAGAAACCGGTGAAGCAAAGCAAACTCCAGGAACGGATGCAGGCCATGCAGGAGAGTCAGAAAAAATTGCAGGATTTGAAGAATAAGAACAACCGGCGATAGAGAAAGATTAGTTAAAAAAAAACGGGCCTGTAGCTTATTTTACTGCTGCAGGCCCGTTTTATTATCGTACAGGTAATCTTTGGCACGGGATTTTATTATCTTTAATGAAAGAACGCATAAAATGAAAAATTTTCGACAGATTGGGTTAGGTATATGTATACTGACGGGCAATATGGCTGCTTATGCCCAAAAGATCATTGCAGAAGGTACTATTGTGTATGATATGACCATCCAGGTGGGTAATACCTTACCTCAAAAGGGCGATGCGTTAGCAGGTGCCAGCAATACGGTTTATTTAAAGGGCAGCAGTAGCCGTACAGACCAGTTAACGGCTTTGGGTAATGAAACAATTATACATGATGCCAAATTGGGCAATGCAGTAATATTGAAAGAATTCAGCGGCCAGAAATTAATGATCAAGCTCACAAAGGAAAACTGGTTGGCTAAAAATAAATCAAACAGTGATATAAAATTTGAGTTACTCGGTGAAACAAAAACCATCAACGGGTACAACTGTAAAAAAGCCATCGCAAAAATTGCTGATGGCAAAACGTTTACTGTTTATTATACGCCTGATCTTTTGGTGGCCAATAAAGATTATGATCCAACATTTGCTAATCTGCCCGGGCTGGCTATGGAGTACGAGATCGAATCAGGTAGTATGAAGTTTAAGTTCATAGTTTCTAAAATAAACTTTGACGCTGTACATATATCCAAATTCGATTTCCCTAAATCGGGTTACCGGGTAATGACCTATGAAGAGAACCAACAAATGAAAAAAGGAAATCAATAGAGATAACGAGCAATAAAAAACCCTTTCGATTTGAAAGGGTTTTTTATTAATGAGGTCGGATGATAATTTTCATCCCGGTATAACCTGATCTTACTTCAGGAACCGCTGTGATCTGTTTATATGGTATGATATAAATGGAATTTCCTTTTTGATAAGTAACCAGTGTATTATAAAAAAATGAAGGCGTTACTGTTTGCTGCTTTGATAATAAACTGCCTGTGTATTTTAATCCTGAACGCAGGTTAAAAAAAATAGAACCCCTTAATGTAGAGGGCGTGGAAATATTAAGCTCCACTTTATTTTTGCTCTTTCTTCCAATGCCTCTGTCTGCCAAAGTACTGACAGCCGTGCCAAAGAGCAACGTAAGTACCAGCAACATTTTGGTTATTTTCATCATTGGTGTTAATTTTCCGTACAAATATATTGAAAATAATTTGGTATTTGTGCACCACTCATCCATTCTTTTTACATTATTTTAACGTTTGTGTTTAAAAAAAGTTACTAAAACTTGTATATTTCTTTAAAACATGGTAATTTACAATAACCTAATATCGAATGAGTAAACATCCTTACCGCCAGGACCGAGAGGAATTAAGAGAATTACTGCAGCAATTTGACAACCTCAAAAATGGCAAAAGTAATTCCTTCATTGAGGAAGATTCATTTGAACGTATCATCGACTATTTTGATGAAAAAGAACAATTGCCCCAAGCCCTGGAAGCGGCTGGCTATGGAATAAAGCAATACCCTTATTCGGCTGCCTTATTGCTGAAAAAAGCCGACCTCCTGATCGCTTTACGGAATTATAAAGAGGCCCTGTTTGTATTGGAACAGGCCGAGTTATTAGACAGCAAGGATACCAATTTATATATTTTAAAAACAGATGCATACCTGGCACTGGACCAGCAACAAAAAGCTGCTGCGGTTTTAGAGGCGGCTATCGATGATTTTGAAGGGGAAGAAAAGATCGACCTGCTGTTTGAACTGGCCGATGTATATGATGACTATGAAAATTTTGAGAAAGTTTTCGATTGCCTCAAAATAATTTTAGAGCAGGATCCCAATAACGAAGAGGCATTATACAAAATCTGTTTCTGGACAGATTTTACAGGCCGCAATGAAGAAGGTATAAGGCTGCACCAGCAGATAATTGACAATTTCCCTTTTAATGAACTGGCCTGGTTCAATCTTGGTGCGGCTTACCAGGGTTTGAAATTATATGAAAAAGCAATAGATGCTTATCAATATGGTGTTGCGATAGATGAAAAATTTGATTATGCCTGGCGCAATATGGGGGATGCTTATATCCGCTTAAGGAAATATAAAGATGCAGTTGAGGTACTGGAAAAAGTACTGGAACTGGCCCGACCCGAAGATGTTATTTATGAAGCCATCGGCCATTGCTATGATAAAATGGGAAATTTTGCCCAGGCAAGATTTAATTATCGTAAAGCAAGTCACCTGAACATGGATGACAGCCAGTTGCATTATAAGATAGCCTGTACCTATATGAATGAAGGTATTTGGGACAGCGCTGTTAAAAGCCTGGAAGTTGCCATGCGTATCCACCGCCTGCAACCGGAATACAACCTGGCCATGGGACAATGTTATATGGAACTGGACCGGCTGGATGATGCGATTACTTATTTTGGCAATGTAGTAAGGGTAAGGCCAAAGAACCTGAATGGGTGGATTGAATTATTAAAATGCCTATACAAAGCAGAACTCCTGGATGAAGCCCTGGAATATGCAGGTTTCGCCTATGAACAAACAGATGGCAAAGCGATTTTTCTTTTTTACAAGAGTGCTGTACTCTATGCATTGGGCAGATCGAAAGAGGCTTTACTGCAACTTGAACTGGGCATGGGGAAAAACCCAAAGCTCATCAAAAAATTTATAGAACTCAACCCTTCTATTCTGCAAAATCAACAGGTAGTTGATATCATCGCCAGGTTTAAAAAACGTAAATCCATTTAATAAAGGATATCATTCTTCTCCGTATTATTTCTGATTGATAAACCTGGATCAAATAGCCTGTTCTCTATTGCTTATTGCCTTTTCGTCTTCAGGAGTTATATTTGCATTTCATAAATCATCAGGCATGAACTTTAAACTTTCTCAGATACCCGAACGAAATATCAAACCCCGTGATCATGGTATTACGATGGTAATGGACAAAGGACTAAGTGTACAGGAAGCTAAGAACTTTATGAGTGTTGCCGAACCCCACGTTGATATCGTAAAACTTGGCTTTGGAACTTCTTTTGTAACACCCAACCTGAAAGAAAAACTGGAAGTCTATCGTTCTTATGATATGCCTGTATATTTTGGCGGTACTTTGTTTGAAGCTTTTTTGATCCGTAACCAGTTCCAGGATTATATTGATGTGTGTAAAGAGTTTGGCGTTAGCTATATGGAAGTAAGTGATGGTTCTATCAATATTCCCCATGCAGAAAAATGTGGATATATTGAAAAACTGACTAAATACGGCACTGTATTGAGTGAAGTGGGCAGTAAGGATGCTGCACACATCATCCCGCCTTATAAATGGATAGAATTAATGAAAGCCGAACTGGCTGCAGGTTCCACCTATGTAATTGCGGAAGCAAGGGAAGCAGGTAATGTAGGTATTTACAGGGGCACGGGAGAAGTGAGAGAAGGGTTGGTACAGGAGATATTGACACAGATACCGGAAGAGAAGATCATTTGGGAAGCCCCCCAAAAAGCACAACAACTTTACTTTTTAGAATTGATAGGCTGCAATGTAAATCTTGGAAATATTGCTCCAACCGAAGTCATACCCCTGGAAGCGATGCGCATTGGTTTACGTGGCGACACTTTCTTTTTATATTTAGACCAAAAGGAAGCCTGATGAAATGTTATGGTGTCATAGGTTATCCATTGGGCCATTCGTTCTCTAAAAAATACTTTACAGAAAAATTTAAACAGGAAGGGATTACTGATTGCAGTTATCAAAGATTTCCGCTTAAAACCATCGATGAGTTGAAAGGTCTGCTGGTTCAATATCCTGGTCTGCTGGGTTTAAATATTACCATTCCCCATAAGCGATCTGTATTACCCTATCTTACCGATGCCTCAAATATTCCTGCGGGGTTAAATGCCTGCAACTGTATAAAGATCGTTGGTGAAAAGATCATAGGATACAATACTGATATCATTGGTTTTAAAAATTCGCTTTTGCCCTTACTTAAAACGAACCATATACATGCATTGATATTGGGAAACGGCGGTGCTGCTGAAGCAGTTAAATTTGTTTTAGAGAAATTAAATATCAGTTATACAATCGTAAGCAGGCAAATTCATGATGGAGTTCATTTGACTTATGCAGATCTTGATGAAAACATCATTAAAGAAAACAGCTTGATCATCAATACAACACCGGTTGGTACTTTTCCTAATATAAATGATAGCCCTGCTATACCTTATCAATACCTTGGGGTAGAACATTTATTATTTGACCTGGTTTACAATCCGGAAAAGACATCATTTCTGCAAAAAGGGGAGAAGCGTGGCGCCTCTATTCAAAATGGATATGAAATGCTTGTTTTGCAGGCAGAGGAAAGCTGGAAACTATGGAATGCCGGTTAGGCTTTTACAATTGCATTTAATTTTTCAGGAACAGCAATCACTTTTTTTGCTGAATAATCGTAACAGACCATCCCTGTTTTTGCATGAGCCAGCAACACCATTTCCTCATTTCTCTTGGTTAGTAACTGATAGTAAATTTCAAAACCAACCCTGCTCATTTCACCAATGCCAATATTGATCTCCACTATATCACCATAAAAAGATTCACTTTTGAATTCCACTGCAAGATCACTCATGATAAGGCCGATGCCTTCTATTGCCAATTCTGTGTAACCATACTGTTGCAGCCATTGCACCCGCGCTTCATGTACCATTGCAACGAAAGCGTCATTGCCCACATGGTTGCCATAATTGATATCGGTGATGCGAACAGGTATATGGAATGTTGCAATAAAATGCCCGGGCATTTCAATTTTTATTCTTGCCATATATTATTTATTACCTAGAAATGCAACAAGTTTTTCCATTGCTTTTTTCCGGTGACTGAATTTATTTTTTTCTACCATATCCATTTCCGCAAAAGTTTTTGTGCTGCCATCCGGGATGAATACGGAATCATATCCAAAACCATTCATTCCTTTCTTCTCGGGAGTGATCTTGCCGTTGCAAATGCCTTCGAATAAATATTCTTTTCCTTCCATGAGCAATGAAATCACTGTACGGAACCTCGCATTTTTATTTTGTACTGTTGCTAAATTCTTCAACAACTTTTCAATATTAGCATCAAATGAACGGCCCTCCCCGGCATAACGGGCACTCTTAACGCCGGGCGCTCCATCTAAGGCTTCTGTTTCAAGGCCGGTATCCTCACTAAAACAGTTTTTATTGGTTAGTTGATGAATAGTTCTTGATTTTTCTGTGGCATTTGCTTCCAGCGTATCATGCGGTTCAGGGATATTGATGTTGATGCCCGCTTCCTTTAAAGTAATGATGCTGAAATTATTTCCCAATACCTGCCTTATTTCATCAACCTTGTTCTGGTTATTGGTAGCAAAAATGAGGGTATCCATTTTTTGTTTTTTAATTAACTGATCAAGAATATCTGTTTAAGGCAATTCCACAATTTTGTTTTTTCTGCCTTATCATCCTTTAATTTTTTCAGGTTAGGTGAATAAAGGTATACCTGGCCATCGTATTGTTGAACCTGATATTGTGGAAACTGCAGGGGCAACCCGATGGTTGTTGGTGGCGGGCCAAATAAAAATATTTTTTCAGCCTGCAGCTGCCCTGTAATATCCCGGTAAGTTATTGCGGGATTTTTACTGTAATTAAGTAATGCAATATCTGCCATGGATAATTTACAGGCCGTTAAAATACCCAGCAAAAAATTCAATTCTTCGTCAGGCAGGTAGATGGCTTCGGGCTCATCAACAATGACCACCACATGTTTTTGGTTATTGCCCAGGTAAGCAAGTGTTGTTGAAGCAGGATTGTTGGCAACAGCATTGACGGTTTTCAAATCGACCAAAGCATTCCGGTACAGGTCCTGCAGTACTATTGGTGGTAATTGAATATTATCTAAACTCATAAAACCCTGTTTTAGACCTTTATTTTTTCGTTTCTTTGTCGTAAAATTAATGATAATGATTGCAGCCGCCGATATTAATATTTCAAAAGTTGAACGCAGTAAATTAAATGATATAAATCTTACCAATATCCCTTTTGGTAAATATTTTACGGATCATATGCTGGAAGTGGATTATGCCGACGGCGAATGGAAGAATGCAGAAATAAAGCCTTACCAGCCCCTTTTGCTTGCTCCATCGCTTGCTGCACTACATTATGGCCAGGCCATTTTTGAAGGTGTAAAAGCGTATAAAAATGCCAAAGGCGAAGCCTATATTTTTCGCCCGCTGGATAATTTTAAACGCTTTAATGTTTCCGCCGAAAGGATGCAGATGCCGCAGGTACCCGAAGAAATTTTTATGAAGGGCATGCGCATGCTGATAGAGTTGGATAAGAACTGGATACCCCAGCAGGAAGATCATTCATTATATATCCGGCCATTCATGTTCAGCAGTGATGAAATGATAGGAGTAAGGCCCAGTGATAAGTATAAATTCATGATCATACTTAGCCCTACCGGCCCGTATTACAGTGCTCCTATGCGTATTTATGTGGAAGAAAAATATGTGAGGGCTGTACCTGGAGGTGTGGGTTATGCAAAAGCTGCGGGTAATTATGGTGCAGCCATGTATGCTTCTGCACAGGCCAAAAGTATTGGGTACGACCAGGTTTTATGGACTGATGCCTATGAACATAAATATGTGCAGGAATGTGGTACGATGAATGTGTTTTTCATCATTGGAAATACTGCGATTACACCTGACCTTGAGTCGGGTACGATATTATCGGGAGTAACCCGGGATAGTACCATCACCCTGTTGAGGGAAATGGGATTTAATGTGGAAGAAAGACCCCTGGGTATTGATGATATCATTAATGCACATAAAGCCGGCATTTTATACGAGGTTTTTGGTACAGGAACCGCTGCAACAATATCCCTGATAAAAGAACTGCGCTATAAGGATTATGTGATGGAATTTGACGTGGATAAATGGAAAACAGCTCCTGAATTAAAGCGGCAACTGAATGCCATCCGGTATGGTCAGGAGGCCGATAATCATGGGTGGATGTACAGAATATAAAGAGATGAGGGCTCATAGTTTCCTGGTTTGAAGCCTTTGACACAAAGCGGCAGGATAACCCTGTTTAAAACTATTGTCCCGGCCCTAACTGGCTCTATATCCTCTACGTGAATAAAGTTTCCCCTGTTTATTTGTCTCAAAACAGCCTGAAATCCCCTGTTGGACGGAGCTTTGGCGGGAATGTGCATAAAAATTCATTTTTTTCGGTATTTATTTTCCATTTTCAAATGAGAATTGCTACCTTTGCCGTCCGAAAAATAAACGGTCAATAATGCCCACAATACAACAATTAGTAAGAAAAGGAAGAGAGATCATCAAGGCCAAGAGTAAATCAAGGGCTTTGGATAGCTGTCCGCAACGCCGTGGTGTTTGTACCAGGGTATACACAACAACGCCAAAGAAACCAAACTCTGCTTTGCGTAAAGTAGCCAAAGTACGTTTAACCAATAAGATCGAGGTGATTGCCTATATACCGGGTGAAGGCCACAATCTTCAGGAGCACTCCATTGTATTGATCCGTGGCGGCAGGGTAAAAGACTTACCGGGCGTGCGTTACCATATTGTACGTGGTAGCCTTGATACTGCCGGTGTAAAAGACCGTAAACAAAGCCGTAGTAAATACGGAACGAAGAAAGAAAAAGCAAAAAAATAATCTCCCTGTCCCTCAAGAAGGGTAAGAAAAAATAAATAACAATGCGTAAGACACAACCGAAAAAAATTCCTTTAGCACCGGATCCAAAGTTTAGTGATAAACTGGTTACCCGTTTTGTAAATAACCTGATGTGGGCCGGCAAAAAAAGTGGTGCTTATATCATTTTTTACGATGCTTTGGATAAGGTAGCCAAACAAACCGGTGAGAACGGGTACGAGGTTTGGAAAAAAGCTTTGGCCAATATTACTCCTGGTGTTGAGGTACGGAGTCGCCGTATTGGTGGTGCCACTTTCCAGATACCTGCTGAGGTACGTTCCGACAGGAAGGTATCTTTGAGCATTAAATGGATGATAAAGTACAGCCGCGACAGGAATGGCCGCAGCATGGCTGATAAATTAGCCAATGAGATTGTAGCTGCAAGTAAAGGAGAGGGTGCTGCTTTTAAAAAGAAAGAAGATACACACCGTATGGCCGAAGCGAACAAGGCGTTTGCTCATTTCAGGATCTAATTTTTTAACTTAATATAATTTTCAAGCCGTTCCTTTTAGAGCGGCTTTTTTGTTGCGTTGGTGTTTGTAATTACAAAAAATGAACGTACCTTTGCGGCGCTAAAAGGTACAGCAGTATATTGGATGGAGGCGTACTTATTTAGCATACTATGAGAGTATAATAATCATATCGGGCCCTAAACCTTAAACGCAATGAGGTTTATCTGCGGGGCGGTCTATTTTCAATAGCCAACAAAAAGTACAAGTAAGCTCCACCTCGGCGGAAACAAAGATGAGGACAGGTTTACAACTGATCACAAAATATAAAATCAAAAATCTTAAATATTAAATAAAACAAAATGGGAGATTTACGTTATCAACGAAACTTTGGAATTGCCGCTCATATTGATGCTGGTAAAACCACTACCACCGAACGTATATTATATTATACCGGTGTGAATCATAAGATTGGTGAAGTGCATGATGGTGCTGCTACCATGGACTGGATGGCACAGGAACAGGAAAGAGGTATCACTATTACAAGTGCCGCTACCACCTGCTTTTGGAACTTTCCAATGATCAACGGAAAAAAGACACCGGATACCAAACAATACAAGTTCAACATTATTGACACCCCGGGCCACGTGGATTTTACTGTGGAAGTAGAACGTTCATTGCGTGTACTGGATGGTTTGTTAGCGTTATTCTGCGCCGTTAGTGGTGTAGAACCGCAGAGTGAAACTGTTTGGCGCCAGGCCAACCGTTACAAAGTACCGCGTATCGGTTTTGTGAATAAAATGGACCGCAGTGGTGCCGATTTCTTAAATGTTGTAAAACAAATTAAAGAAATGCTGGGTGCTAAGGCTGTGCCTTTACAATTACCAATTGGAGCTGAAGATAATTTTAAAGGAGTGGTTGACCTGATCACCATGAAAGGTATCGTATGGGATGAAGCAGGGCAGGGTATGACTTTTGATGAAGTGCCTATTCCTGCAGATATGATTGAAGAAGTGAATGAATGGAGGCAGCATTTGATTGAAGCTGTTGCTGATTATGATGAGAAATTACTGGAAAAATTCTTTGACGATCCTAACTCGATCACGGAAGATGAAATTCATGAAGCCATCCGTAAAGCAACGATCGATATTTCTATCATACCCATGATGTGTGGTTCATCTTTTAAAAATAAAGGCGTACAAACTGCGTTGGATGCAATTGTTCGTTACTTACCCGGCCCTTTGGATATTGAAGCGGTTAAAGGAACTGATCCGGACACTGGTGAAGAATTATTGCGTCATGCAGATCCAAAAGAACCATTCAGCGCTTTGGCATTTAAGATCATGACCGATCCTTTTGTGGGCCGTTTGGCTTTCTTCAGGGCATATAGCGGACGTTTGGATAGTGGTAGTTATGTTTTGAATACCCGTACAGGTAAGAAAGAACGTATCAGCCGTATCATGCAGATGCATGCCAACAAACAAAACCCGGTTGATTTCATTGAAGCCGGTGATATTGGCGCTGCCGTGGGTTTTAAAGACATTAAAACAGGTGATACACTTTGTAATGAAGATAATCCTATCGTTCTGGAAGCAATGACCTTCCCCGAGCCGGTGATCAGTGTGGCTGTAGAACCAAAAACACAGGCCGACGTTGATAAAATGGGTATGGCCATTGCCAAACTGGTGGAAGAAGATCCTACATTAAAGGTAAAGACAGACGAAGAAACCGGCCAGACCATCTTGAGTGGTATGGGTGAGTTGCACCTGGAAATTATTGTTGACAGGATGCGCCGTGAGTTTAAAGTAGAAATTAACCAGGGCGCACCACAGGTGGCTTATAAAGAAGCATTTCAACAAACTATTGAGCACAGGGAAACGCTTAAAAAGCAAACCGGTGGTCGTGGTAAGTTTGCCGATATCATTTTTGAGATCGGGCCTGCTGATGAAGAGTTTCTGAAAGAAAAAGAAGGTAAATCAAACTTCCAGTTTGTGAACGGTTTGTTTGGCGGATCAATTCCAAAAGAATTTGTTCCTGCCATCCAGAAAGGTTTTGAAACGGCGATGACAACGGGTGTTCTTGCAGGATACCCGATGGAAAGTATGAAAGTGCGTGTATTTGACGGAAGCTTTCACCAGGTGGATAGTGATGCCATGAGTTTTGAACTTTGTGCTAAACAGGGTTACCGTGAAGCAGGCCGTAAAGCAAAACCTGTTTTACTGGAACCGATCATGAAAGTGGAAGTGTTAACTCCTGATCAATACATGGGTGATGTAACGGGTGACCTTAACCGCCGCCGTGGTATGCTGGAAGGTATGGATAACAAGCACGGTGTGCAGGTTATTAAAGCCAAAGTGCCATTGAGCGAAATGTTTGGTTATGTAACGCAATTGCGTTCTTTATCAAGCGGACGTGCCACTTCAACCATGGAGTTTAGCCATTACAACCCTGCACCAAATAATATTGCGGAAGAAGTGATAGCGAAAGCAAAGGGTAAAGTGAAAGTGGAAGATTAATCCCCCGCGCTCTAAAGAGAAACTTTATTGTACGGAGGTTGAATCGATAAATTAAAGTCCCCATTCGAAAGAATGGGGACTTTAATTTTAATTCACCCTTTTAATTTAATATCCTGCTTTTGCTCCGCCAATATTTTCAATCGGGTGCCAGGTGGTTTTTATTTCCTGGAAGTCCATGATAAAATAAGGAGACTGCCCTTTATTGCCGGGCCAGTTTATTTTATCATACAGTACGATGCGTTTTACATTAAGTGAAGATTTTTCTTTGATCATTTTTTGTATTGCAGTATCCGGTTCACAATACACTGTTGCATTTACATCCATGTGATCGGCGAAGAAAGGTACCAGCTCTGCAACTTTACCGGTAAGGATATTTACAACCCCGCCTGGCAGGTCTGAACTGTTCAATACTTCGGCAAATGTTACTGCACAAAGCGGTTTAGTATTAGATGCCAGGACAATGACTGTATTGCCTCCCGCGATGATGGGTGCAATTACAGAAACAAGTCCAAGTAATGAATCATTTTGCGGAGCAATGGCGGCAACAACGCCTGTTGGTTCGGGGACAGAGAAATTAAAATGAGAAGAAGCTACGGGGTTAACGGCACTGAATAGTTGCTGAAATTTATCGCACCAGCCACTGTAATAAATTAAACGATCAATAGCGAGATCCACTTCTTTTTCTGCCTGTGCTTTTGTAGCATCCTGTTTCATCAATTCATCAATGAACTGGGCTTTTCTTCCTTCCAGCATTTCTGCAATGCGGTATAATATCTGTCCGCGGTTAAATGCTGCCCTTGCGCTCCATCCGCCAAAAGCAGCTCTCGCCGCGCCAACAGCATCCCTGAAATCTTTTCTTGAGCCCAGGCAAATATTGGCCAGATTTTCTTTTTTATTATTGGTTGCAACATAATACCTGCCGGATTCAGTCCTTGGGAACTGTCCGCCAATATAAATTTTGTAGGTCTTTAAAACTTCTAATCTTTTTTCAGAAACAGCCATAAAATAATTTTAATCTTTTAAAACTTTAAACAAGATTCACGTAAGGCAATAAACCATGTAAACCACCTTCTCTTCCATATCCACTTTCTTTGTAGCCACCAAATGGTGATGTAGGGTCAAACTTATTAAATGTATTTGCCCAAACCACGCCTGCCCTCATTTTTGTTGTGAGGTTAAATATCTTGGAACCCTTATCTGTCCAAACTCCTGCAGAAAGCCCGAAAGGGGAGTTATTTGCTTTTTCTATCACTTCATCATCAGTACGGAAACTCTGAATTGCTAATACAGGGCCAAAAATTTCCTCCTG
>JAYWAN010000059.1:0-41026 GCA_043782405.1 Chitinophagaceae bacterium | reverse complement strand
TCTGGTCTCCGACCAACGGCGATAACGAAAATGCTTATTCATTATTCCGGTAATTAGTAGTAGCACTCAAAAGTCCGTTGGTCGGAGACCAGACGGGGGCATTCGTGCCCGATGCGAGAGTGGGAATCAATCCGCACTTCCTTTATCCCTCACGAACCATTGCTCCTTATTCTTAAACAACATATTGAAAGTGGTGAGCGAAAAATCAGTTAAGCCTTTATGTTTTAACGAATCTCCTCTTGTGCTTTCATCCAGCGCTGATGTTGCCCAATCAGTGGAATTGTTCCAGGTAAGCGTCATGTACCGAACCCCCTTTTTGTAAAATGTATCCAGCTTATTGAGATCATTTTCGATCATGTGTCCACCTTCGACGCCGAACATGGCGGCTAGTTTTTTTTCTTTAACAGCTTGTAATAGTTCATCTGGATTACCCACCATTGCAATTTTTGTGGAGTTGCGTTTAATAACAGCAAATAAAGTATCCATTTCCCTGTTGGCCCAGGCATAGGTTTTTTTTAGTCCATCGCACCAAAGGGAAAAGAGTTGAACGTCCACGCCACCTTCTGCCCAGCGTTTCAGGTCAGAGTTGGTCTTACCCTTCAGGTCCTGGTCGATGCATAAATTTTTATCAATGGCTGTGGTAAGAATATCGTTGTGGGTATCAACGACGATGGATTGGAAGTGGAGTTTTTTATACTGCTGTGCATTTACACAATTCAGTACTATAAATAATGCTACGGCTACCCCTGTTATTTTTCTCATGCAGGTTGATTTTGTTATAACTTTTCAAACATTTGCAAAAACGCGCTTTTTTTCTCCCGGCTCAATTCAACTTCGCTTCCATCGGTAAGCACAATGGTGCCGCCCATTCCCCGAATATACGTTTTAATATAGCCCAGGTTGATGATATACGATTTGTGCGGCCGGAAAAAAGTATAACTGCTCAATACCTCTTCAACTTGTTTTAATGTCTTGCTTACGGTAAGTCTTTTTTTATCTGCAAAATAAAAGACAGAATAATTACTTTCAGCTTCTACCCTGATGATATCATTCACATTTATAAAATGCACACCTTCTGATGAAGGCACGGCAATTTTATCAAACTGAGTGTTTAATTTTTTCACCGGCACATTGCTGGTTTTAAATTTTAACTTTTCTTCAAGCCGGTTTACGCAACTGACCAGGTATTTTTCATCAATGGGTTTAAGCAGGTAGTCCAAAGCAGCAATGCGGAAGGCTTCCAGTGAATATTTTTCATAAGCGGTCACAAAAATGATCTCTGTTTTATCCTTTATCTTGTTTGCCAGGGCGAGTCCGCTCATACCGGGCATTTCAATATCCAGGAAAGCCGCATCGGGGCTATTATCTTCGAGATACAGCAGTGCTTTTTCAGGTTCGGTGAATACCTGTAAGACTTCCACAGCGGGACAAAATTTCCGGAGCTTTAATTGAAGCAACTCCGCACTTTTTACCTCATCGTCTACTATAATTATTTTTATCATCCTTATAAAATTGGGGGTAAATGTATTTTCACAGTGGTACCATTGGTGTTGTTGTCAAAATGATCAGTTATCTGTATACTGCCTTTTGGTGTCAACATATTCAGCCGCTGTTGTGTCAGTTCAAGTGCCATGCTTGTATGTTCCCTACCATTCAATGCATTGATTTTTTGTGCAGCGGCCCTTCCAATTCCGTTATCGGCTATGGTAATTATAATATCCCCGCTGGTTTCTTCTGCTGAGATCTTCAACAGCCCCCGTTCTCCCTTTTTATGCCTTAGCCCATGCAGGATGGCGTTTTCTACATAGGGTTGAATAAGCAATGGCGGAATTTTATAATGATCATTCAGCAGTTTTTGGGGGATATCAAATGATACATCAAAACTGTTATCATAGCGCTCCTGCTCCAGGCCGGTATATAAGGAAAGACTGTCAAGTTCTTTTTGCAATAAGATCAATGAACGACTGGAGTTTTCAAGAACCTGCCGTATAAGGGTAGAAAACTTATTTAAAAAACGGGATGCTTTATCGGGTTGCTCTTTAAAAATATATGCATCAATAATGTGCATGCAATTAAAAATAAAATGAGGATTCATCTGGGCCCTTAAAGCTTTCATTTCTGCATCAGCCATTTGTGTGTGCAGATCAGCCTGTTCCTTCATCTCCAGCTTATTCCTGTAAGCAAGGCCAATTGTAAAAAACAGCATCTCCCCGATCTTCCCCATCATTACCAGTGGTACGCTTCCGCTTAATTTTTTAAAAATTTCCCACCGGGTATCTTTTAAGGCTTCATATAAGGAGGCGAGGATAGAAAATAATATCAAACACAACATACCTCCATAAATAAAATTTCGCAACCGCGACCTTATTTTGCGAATACTAAAAAAAACATATATGCCACCTATAATAATTACAACACCGGCTACAGTATCCATAAAACCAATGCCCATTAAGTTTTTATAGGCGAATGCATAGCAAAGGCTCATCACTGCAAAAATGGCAATAGAATAACTTACTGTTCGTATAAATACAGACAGTTTTGGAATGGCTGTATCTATATATAAGAAATGACGTACGAACTGCCAGTATGCCACGAGGCTGATAAAAAGGAAAAAATCAGAAAAAAGATAATTGAGTAGCGGGTGTTCGGTAAAGTAAACCAGGTTATTAACTTCTTCCATGTAATTGGCGATAAAAAACGCGGCTCCAAATACAATGGTAATGGCATAGTACCCGTAAGCAATGTCTTTTTGGTATAACCATTTAATAAAAATGTAAATAAACATGATCAGGAACATTCCGATACCAACAAAAAAAACAATATCGTTTGCCTTATTGCTGTTTTGCAGCCTTGCCTGTAATTCATAAGCCGAGGCCCTGTTCATCAGGTAGGGCTTAAATTCACTTACATGATAGGTGGTGCGGTTTTTTATACTGATAAAATATGTGCTCATCACCCCTGCGGGCAAAGGGATCACAATGGCCTGCCGCATCGCCTCAATGGTTAGCCGGGAGGCCGGAATCAGATTTCCCCCTTCTGCAATTTTAGTGAACCTGCCACCCACAGCATAATAGACCGTTACATTGTTTTGAAAGCCCGGATAAAAAACAATGCTGGTATCATTTGTATAATTACTCTGTACCTGTAGTTTCAGCCAGGTTGTTTTATTTACAGGTAAATGTTTTGGAACTGAAGAAAAATAATACGAATAAGGATGAAAGGTTTGGGTTGTAATGGATCCATCCGGTATAACCCCGGCAGAATCTATATAAAACGCTGCGTAATTAAGGAAAAGGGGAAGTGGCTGCGACAGGTTTTGTTCATTACCCAATATAATGGTTTGGGCCAATATGCGGGCATTGCTGCATAACAACAATAAAAAGAGCAATAGAAATTTAACCAATCGCCTGGTCATAAGTTATGAAACAACAATTTACTCTTTTTTCCCTAACAGGTGTTTTGGCTAAGGTTTATTTTATCAGTTTACTAAGTGGTTACTACAGTAGGCTAAGTGTAGGGCATTGGCTTTGATCAGAGGATATACTTTAGCAACATGAACGATCCCCGCAACATAATCATGAGTGTGATGGCCCTTATTTTATTGGGATGCAAGGGAAGGGCCGAACTGAAATACGGCCACGAGGTTGTTCCGGAAAATAAACTTCAGGTTCAATTTAAAGGAACGAAAGTAACCATCAAAACAATTTTGTATTGTGCGTATCCTCCCGGCGATCCGGTGTATGCGTATCATAAAAATAAAAAACTGGTGCTTGTTGAGACTGAATTGAATTGTGCGGAAACGAGTGTATCGGATAAAAAACTGGTGACCCCGGAAGGAAATATGCTCGTAAATGCGGATGGGGATGAATACAGTTCTTCGCCAGGCGTAATTGCTATGGCGCAAAATAGCAAGTGCATAAAAGGAGATGACATTGCGGGATACAACCAGATATGGAATGGCACAATTGAGAAGACAGCAAAAGCTTTTACCCTGGGTTTTGAAGTGCCTGTGAATTTTATTCCGGATAAACTTTTCTGGAATAATGAATGCAGGGCCAACAACCTTTTTTTTACGCTTAAAAATTTCACCAATAAATAAATATTTGATAACAATAAAATAAATTAATATGAAAAAGTTAATCCTTAGTACAGTAATTCTTTCTTTCATTTTCACGCATGCGTTTTCACAGGGTTGCCCAATTGGAGAATTAAATATCACCAGGCAGTCACAGGTTGATTCCATTCCGGTACTGTACCCAGGTTGCAGTGTTATCCTGGGAGATGTAACTATCAATGGTGGCCTGAGTATCACCAACCTGAATGGTTTTAGTCAGATTAAAAAAATTACCGGGCATCTTTGGATAAACTTTAATCCGGTGCTTGTCTCATTGTTTGGATTACAGAACCTGGCCAGTGTAGGCACTTACTTGGAAATTCATAACAATGATGTACTGAAAGACCTTAATTACTTAAGCGCCCTGGGGTCGGTGGGAACCTACATCAGGATCTCGGACAACTTCCTGCTAAAAAACCTGGAAGGCCTGAACAATATAAGAACCATTGGTACAGACCTGAAAATCATGTGGAATTCGCAACTAACGAACTTATCTGCATTAAATGGGATAGAAAAAATTCCCGGCAACCTCATTATTGAAAATAATGAAGTACTCAGGAATTTAGAAGGCTTAAAGATATTGTCTGGTTGCCATTGACAGATAAGACGGAGTATTATTGCAAACGTTGATTTTAATAAAACCATTAAAAAATTCATTATGAAAAAACTAATTATATGTGCACTTATTACCCTTTGTTGTAGTTATGAAATCAAAGCACAGGAAATGACTGCCGTATATAACAAAAAAGACACATCTACATCGTTTAAACAAACAGTTTATAACACGGCAAGGTTCTTAAGATTTGAGCAAAAATCATTGTCATTTAATAACGGGGATTATGGCATTGATGTGCCTGGCCTTGCCTATACATTTACACTTACTAAAAATACCGTTATTCAGATAACAGAAACGGTCAGGTTTTCAACTACATCATGTGGAATTTGCCCGCTTGAATCGGTAGAAGCATGGTTTAAGAACTTCATTGTGATTGACAGGGAAAAATTTGCTGGTTTTGATTATATAGGAGACAACCAAAAATCAGGCAGCTCCGGAGGCGCTGTACTTGCTCAATTAGGCCCCGGTACCCATACCATAAAAATTCATGTTAGCATCAATGATCTTGCCGGCGATGCTACTATTTGGGGGTATGATAAGACTATGGGAAACAGGACATTCATGTCTCTGTTGTTTTTTGAGCAGTAGAAAACCAACGTTGGGTAATAAATTAATACTATGTCATTTTTAAAATGGCCGGTCATCTACATAAATAAAAGAACTATGAAAAAATCACTGCTTGTATTTTTCACAATTCTAACAGCTATTGCTCTTGGCCAAACAAAATTTCAGCACATCAGCAACCCATCCAAGAGTAACAGCAATTCTACTTTTCTTGATGCGGCAGGATTAAATAATAATCCTAATGCAATAATAATTATAGAAGCAGATGCAAATGCCCGCGCTTCCAATCCACACCCCATCGGTGTTTGGTACGATGGGAGTAAGTGGGCTGTATTTAACCAGGATAAGGCGGCTATGCCGGCGGGCGTTACTTTTAATATAACCTGGAAGAACGCCGATGCCAATACTTTTTATCAAAGATCATCATCTGCCAATCTAAGCAATGGCAGGATGGTGATCGATAACGCAGCGCTCAATAATCATCCTGCCGCAGCTTTTTATGTAAGCCAGGTTTGGAATCCCGGTGGCGGTAATGGCCTATATAATAATGCTGAGATTACTGTTGAGTATAATAAATCATTGGCAAAATGGGCGGTAAAAAATATTAATGGTTCTTCTATTCCCGATGGGGCAGCATTTAATGTGTTAGTTGTTACTAACAATAACGCCGGTAACACAATTATCAATCCGGCAATAATAAATAATTTACCTCCTGTAGTTAATAATCCCGGAACTGTTATCAATACAATTCCGGCAAATAACAATAACCCTGTAATTAATCTTGCCAATGCCCAGGCTTTTACAAATACAGATTTTGAATTTGGCTTATCCAAATGGACAGCCACCGGCACTGCTTTCAATAATCAACCTGTGCAGGGAAATACAGTAACCAGTGAAAGAGTATTATTAAGAATGAAATATGATAACGGTGGCATTGGCGGCGACTATTGGAAAGGCATGGCTTATCCCATTGGGATTAAAAATGATTTTTGGATAGGCACTTATGAAAAGGGAAATGGTGATGCTCCCACCGGCACACTTACATCATCACCAATTAAAATTACTAATCGTTATCTGCATTTTTTGCTGGGTGGAGGGAATGATATTAATAAGCTGTATGTAGAACTGCAAGTAAAGAAAACTGATTATGAAGCGGCATGGGGTGCAGGCAGAAGAAGTGTATGGGGAGAAACTGCCGATGGCTTTGTAAGAGTCAGCCGGGTTACTTCGTTACTCAATACGGAAGAGTTATACCGTTACTGGTTTGATCTGGACGTTGAATTAAATCACCAGTTTGCCAATAAAACGATCCGTATTGAAATTGTTGATAATAGCAGCCGTGGCTGGGGGCATATCAATACGGATGATTTTCAACAATCAGATTTACTGACTGATTTTATTTCCATCAACAAAGATGGCTTTAGTTTATATGCAGATAAAAACAAACCTGTTTTCGGATTTGCAGATACCCATGCACATTGGGTAAACAATGTTGGGCTGAATGGATTAATGCACGGCAGTTCAGGTGGCAATTGGCAAACCAGTGATGTAAGAAGGGATATTCCTCCTTGCGATGGATTCAATCATGACCTCCCAGCCATTACACCCGGCTTATTAATTGCTATTACAGAGAATAAGGCATTCAATAGAATTCCTGAACGGTTAGCCGACCCGGGTAATGCTTTATGTATTGCTTCTGTTATTGCAACAGGGATTCTCTGGTTACCATCAGGTGTGGCAATAGTTGGTGGTGTTGGTGCAGGTGCCATGTTTGGTGCATTAGGTCAGGCAGCTTCTGGTGCACAAGCTTCTACCGGCGCTTTGGATGGAGTAATTACGGGAGCCGTATGGGGGCTCGTTACAAACCCTGCATTTCAGGGCTGTGGTTATCAGTTTACCAAAGATGTAATTGCCCGGCATTATGGAAATTATACTCCTGCAGACAGACCGGAGATAAGCAACTATGTTGATTTTCCAAGATGGAATTCATTTGCACATCAAATGATGCATGTAAGCTGGGTAAAAAGAAGCTATGATGGCGGACAAAGATTAATGGTGGTACCCGTTGGTACTGCAAAAAGCTGGGAATTTAATACAACACCAGATGGAACAATGGGTTCCGCTAAAGGCCATATTGAAAATGCAATTGCAGCATTAAAAAAATTAGTAAGCCTCAACAGCGACTGGTTGCAAATAGCCTACACACCCAAACAGGCAAGAGAGACTATCCTTAGTAATAAAATGGCGGTGGTTATTGCATTAGAGCAAGCCGAAGTCGGTTCCTTTTTTAACTCTGTGGAAGAAGAAATTCACTGGCTCGATACGATCGGTATTCGTCATGTATTTCCCATACATAATATTAATAACACACTTGGGGGTGCAGCTGTTTTTAATTCAGCACTCAATTCTTATAATGATCTGGTAAACCGTCGCTCCAACGATGGCCCGATAACAGCATTTCATGTAGAAGAAGGAAACAGCAATGATGAAACAAGGGTTTCAGTAAAACTGAACCGCCAGTTTATGCGGCAAAACCTGCGAACAATTCCAATTGCAGGATTTGGCACCATACCATTCTTTTACATCAATGATGTGCCGGCAGAGTACAATTATGAGTCTTTTACCTATCATAAAAATGCAGACGGGCTTACACTAAAGGGGAGAGAGTATATTATTGCCTTAATGAAAAAAGGGATGATAATTGACGTGGATCACATGAGTGATAAATCGCAAAATGATGCTATGGCTTTGTTGACAAGGAATAATTACCCAATGATTTCCGGCCATACCAACCTGCGGGATTTAAGAAGAGATGAAAATGAAACAGGCGGAGATAAAGAACCAAGGTTGAAAACTGAGTTCACTATTTACAATTCAAGGGCTGATGAAATAAATAATGCAGGTGGTATGTTTGGGTTAATGAATCAGCAAAATAATATCAGAACGGCTAATGGTTGCCCCGTTCCTAATAATAGTGCCGGAGGCAGTTCTTCTTTTGCACAGGCATACTGGTACATACTGCAAAAAACCGGAGGAGAAAAAGGAATTGCTTTTGGCTCAGACTTTAATGGCTTTGCTCCGCAGGTATCGCCGCGGTTTGGAACTGACGCTGCATATTTTTTAGAAGGCGATGCTAAGCTTAATATAAAAACTGGTAATAAAGATGAAGAAACGTTAAGAAGAAATTATGCATTTGCACAAACAAAGGGAGTGCGGTATGATGTGTCTGTAAAAACCTATCACTATCACCGTTTTTTAAAACCATCTTTTCTTACCAGTGAAGAAAGAGAAATATGGGAAGCCATTGCTATTGCAAAAAGTGGTACACAACCAGCTGCTGCATGGCAACCGGGTGGCGGATTTAGTGTAGAAAGAACAGGTTTGCAGCAGGATAAAATACATAATTTGGCGGAAGGGTTTGCTGTAAAACCAATTGGGGATTTTCTCCGGTTTATAAATTGTCCGGAATATTTGTTAGGCGAACCGGTGAATGATTGTTTGCCGGAACGTAAAGCTGCTTTCATGGCAGCGAATGGAGAAGGAAGTATTCCACAAGAAATGAAAACCCCGAGGACAATGGAATTGTATCATGTAATAAAACCTATTTATGATTTATGGATGCAGTTTGAAAGTGGCCCTAACGAACCATTAAGAAGAAGTTTTGCCTATCCAGGAGGAAGGGATTTTGATTTCAATTTAGATGGCCTTGCGCATTATGGAATGTACCCGGATTTTATCCAGGACTTAAAAAATAGCGGATTAAATTCAGAACAAATAAAGCCTTTGTTTCTGGCGGCAGAACAATATATTAAAATGTGGGAGCAGGCAGATGTTGCAAAAAATACTATCCATAATTAATTTATGATTTACCTTAAATATTCGCATAAAATTTTCGCCCGGTATTTTGCGAATATCTTTTTTGCTCTATCTTCTTATCAAGAGTTATTTGGTAATCAGCGGCATGGCAGTAATATTTCTTTTGTAAACTTTAAAAATGCTTAACCCGTTTCTTTTTAATATAGAATAAAATAAATCATCATCCTTAAACATCATCATGAAAAATAAATTATTTCTGTCAGTGACAGCAAGTGTTTTACTCTTTGCCTGCAATAATTCCAAAAACGAAAACAGTACAACGGGGAATGAAAGGGTAAAGTCTGCCGCTACCGACCAAACGGCAACGAATAAGCCCGAAAGTATGGCCACGGTTTCTACCCCAACAAAAATTGTTGTGGAAGGAAAAGAAATTAACCTGGGCGGCTCGCTGCTTGTGCAAAAAGATAAATACAAACTGCGGCCCGGCAATGATTACATGGTATTGCTAACCGCGCCGTCTTCAGCAGGTCACGAAATTTTTGTATTGAACTTTTTGATGGCCCTGAAAACAGGCACTTATCCGATCGTGGGTATGAGTTATAATCGCGGGCAAAGCCCCCATAACGAAATGTATGGAGGTATATTGGGCGGAGAACCCAAGCTTACCAACTACAAAGTGAATATCACCGAATGCAAGGACCTTGGATCCAATAATATGGGTGGCCACAGGTGGAGCATCAGCGGAGAATTTAGTGAACTTACCATTGCTGCCATGGGGATCATGCTGATGGATAAAACAAAGAATCATCCTAAAGAAATAAAAATAGAAAAGGGAAGCTTCAGTAATTTAACTTTTGATGACAATTGGGAGGAGATGCTGAAAGGGGCAACAGCGAAAATGAAAAATAAATAAGCTACAAGGGAGAAAACTGGTTCACAGCAAGTAATTATTCTGCGTCTGCGATCAGTCTTCCTTCCCCGATTTTCGCCAGCATGGGTGTTCTCCAAATCCCACGAAGCCAGCCGCCGTCTGGTCTCCTGACCAACGGCGATAACGAAAATGCTTATTCATTATTCCGGTAATTAGTAGTGCCACTCAACAACCCGTTGGTCGGGAGACCAGACGGGGGCATTCGTGCCACGATGAGAGAGTGGGAATCAATCCGCACTTCCTTTATCCCCAACGAACCATTGCTCCTTATTCTTAAATAACACATTAAAAGTGGTGAGCGAACCGTAGCAACGCGTAATGTATTGCTGCATGTTCACTTTATCTTCATCGCTGAGTTTTTTATTACTGTTGATGTTTTGTTCCAATACCCTTAAGCGGTCACGCAACATCACTACTTTATGAAAAAAATCTTCAATAGGAATTTCCTTTGGCTTCAATGTCTTGTCTGCGGTTTGCAGTGCCATGGTACCGCCCAGCCATTTATCACCGAGGGGAACAATTTCTGTCGTATCGCTCCATTGCCGTAAGATTTTTAATAAAGATCTTTCAACAGCCGAAACAGTTTCTACTTCTACGGTTACATTTTCAGGAATGACCTCATCAAGATTGGTATCTGTTTTGTCGATCTCCTTAATACCATGATGGATAAATGAAATAAGGTAAGTGGCATAACGTACACCAACAATAACGCCGGGGCCAAATTGGGTATGTTGTAAGCGGGTACCTACACCCAGCAAAAGGTTCTCTTCCATAAATTTTTTTATAAAAATAAGAAAAGAATTCACGCAGCGTTAGCTGAAGGGAAGGCGTACAGGGATAAACACTCAACACCCACCTTGCATGAAATAATTAAGGGCGCTCTTTTTTTTCTGTCACTGGTTTCAATGCCTCGGGTTTCTGCAGGTAAGTTTTAAAATCATAAGAGGAATTCAACAGGTATTGATCAAAAGCCTGCTCGCTTGCCATCGATGCAAATTCATAAGAGGGCCGGTACCGCACCATAAAGCTATCCAGTGCTGTACCATCCAGCCGGGTCAGCCTTCTTACGGTATATTTACTGAAACGATAGTTTATATATTTTTCCTGTTCCTGTAATTCCAACCTGTTCTGGAAAGCTTTTAGCCTTCTGTTTCTTTTGAAGCGGAAGATATTGATGAGTTCATCAACATCGGCGCCCACACCGCCGCCCGGAACAATGCTGGTACTTAAGCCGGGTTTTTTATAATCAAAAACATCAGCATAGGTTTGCCGGTTCTCTATCGAATCCTGCCGGTACGATTTGGTGCGTACCACCACTTCTTTCAGCGTGGTGTATTTGCCTTTAACGGTAAGGTGTAACGAAATATTAAAATGCGAGGGGTCGGGAATATCTTTTACCACAAACTTTTGCGTAGGCTTATTGCGGAAGACAAATGTAACAGAGTCTTTTTCATTTACTTTTAAACTAAACCTGCCCAAAGAATCGGTCATAGTAAATAAACCGCCGGTGCTTACCACCCTTACGCCTTCGACAAGATTTACCCGGGAAGAATCATAAACAGTGCCACTAAGATTGAGTTGTGCAAAGGAATGGCAGGCGATGCAAAAAAAACTGCTTACAAGAAAAAATATTTTTAATGATAACCGCAAATGAATAATAAAATTTGAAGCGTAATATTACGGCAACAAATGATACCTATAAGGGGTACTGCTTTGTTTTAACTACGATTTTGCTTTTGTTTCATGCAAAGAAAGCAAGTGAGCGCAAGGCTGCTAACCTTATCTGCGGCTTTGTGTAAAATCATTTCTTTACAAACTCATAGGCATTGTATTCCACAAAGTCGGCCACTTTAACGGTAACACCTTTTACTTTTCCATTCTCCACTTTAAAAGGAAAAACGGCAGTACCAAATTCAGGGTCACTGAAAACACAGTAAAAACGGTTGCCACCCAATATACTCAGTTTAGCATACATGGCAGGATGGTGTTCAAACCGCATCCGCATCTCGTTTTCTTCTATCACCACTTTCATCTTTCCATAAACATCATTGTAATAATCGCCGGTATAAGCGTTTAAAGGCAATGCCGGCTTAAGCATGAGTGCAACAGAGTCGGTTAATTTTTTTTCTTCTTTCTCGTCTGCCATGCGCTGGTTTTTGGTAAAGCCCAGGAAAACATTACTGTAATTACGGTAGGGCAATCCAAGATAAGCGTCAAGTATCTCCCACTTAAGGGCTTCATACAGGGAATTCTGATCGGTATTGGTTAAAACAACAATGCCTAGTTTTTCGGAAGGGACCATGGTTACACTGCTTACAAAACCATTTACACCGCCCGTATGCGAAACGATCCTTCTTCCTTCATAATCCTGCAATTCCAAACCTAATCCGTATAAGGTGAAATTGCTTTTATTATATACCGTACTGCCATTGCCCATGATAGAATTCGGGAAGCGGATACTTTGAATGGCTTTCTGCGGAATAATTTCTTTGCCATTGTATTTACCGTTGTCCAACTGCATCATCACCCACTTACCCATATCAGTAGACGAAGAGCCAATACTACCTGCCGGCGCCAGGTTATCGATAAAACAATAAGGGATCTTTACAATTTTTCCATTATCCATGGTGTACGCGGCAGCTTTGTTGGGGGCATTGGGAAAATCCCTGCTTAGTGCAAGCGTATTGGTCATGCCCAGCGGCACCAGTATTTTTTCTTTGATATAATCTTCCCACTGTTTACCAGTCACTTTCGGGATGATTTCACCTGCAGTAAGGAACGCCGCATTGGTATAACCCCATTTGGTACGGAAAGGATACATCGCTTTGATATGGCCCATCTTTTCTATCACTTCCTTACGGGAAAGGTTACTCGTCCAATAAGTAAAATCGCCCTGGAAGGTCCTGAACCCGATGCGGTGACAGAGAAGGTCCCTTACGATAGCCTGTTCCCCGGCGGCTTTATTATCGAGTTTGAATTCAGGTATCCACTTGGTCACTTTATCATCGAGCGATAATTTATTTTCAGCGTCTAAGGTTGCCAGTGCGGTGGCTGTAAAAGCCTTGGTATTACTACCAATCATGAATAACGTGTTATCATCAACGGCGTTGCTGGTGCCAAATTCTTTTATGCCATAACCCTTCGACAATACCACTTTCCCGTTCTTTACAATGCATACGGAGAGCCCGGGAATTTCCCAGTCCTTCAGGGCTTTGCTGATATAATTATCCATACTATCTTTTACAAAAGAGGGAATGGAGTCTGTTTGTGCTGTGGAGATGCCGGATATAAAAACAATGGCAACAGCAATTAATAAAATGCGTTTCATAAAATTTGATTGAGGATAGAAAGGTAATACTAAATGAGGGCTAATTATTTTTTTTCGCAGAACTTTTATGACACGAATCAAGGATTGCATTGATCCATTCGTAATAATCGTGCAGCAGTTAACCTTTCCTGATTATTTTTTCAATTACTGCGGGATAATGCCTGTGTTCAAGCAAATGAATTTTATCAGCGAGTGTTGCAGCTGTATCATTTTCTTCAACAGTACATTTTGCCTGGAAAATTATTTCGCCATGGTCATACAACTCATCCACATAATGAATGGAGATGCCGCTTTCTTTTTCCCTGTTTGCAATTACAGCATCATGCACAAAATGACCGTACATGCCCCTGCCACCATGTTTGGGTAAAAGGGCCGGGTGAATATTGATGATCTTTTTTTGATAAGCTTTGATCAGTTGTTCGGGTACCTTCCATAAAAAGCCGGCTAATATAATGAGGTCAATTTTATTATGCTCCAATTCGGCCAGGTAATGGTTGCCATTAAAAAAAACCTCTTTTTCGATCAAAAGTGAAGGAATATTTTCTTTTTTAGCGATAGATAAAACACCTGCCCCGGGTCTATTGCATACGATCAACACAATTTTTATGGAAGACGATAAAGCAAAATGGTTGATGATCTTTTGCGCATTGGTTCCGGTTCCCGAAGCAAATATGGCGATGTGTAGCTGCCCCCGGGTATTACTGCGGCCGAACCGCCTGAATATTTTTATTATATATTTTTTGAAGAAAGTAAATTGTGCGAATGGTATGCTGATCAATATTACGCAAAGCGGCCAAAGCAGGATGATAAAGACAATATAGAGGATCACCCATAACGCACCCTTATCTATACTCATCAGCGATAATAATTTCCGGCCGGCGTAACCGCAAAGGCTTCCTCCCAATGCAAAAGTGGAGAGTATCAATGCCAAATTGAGGCTGTTAACCTTCCAATGCTGTTTAAGCTTTTTAAACATTCGGCAAATGTGGAATAAAAAACTGTGAAATAATCGGATAAGGCAAAAAATATTGACCTTTGGGAACTGTTTACAAATACATGACAATTACCATTGCGCAAAAAGCATAATTCACTGAAACCCATGCCAGATAAGGGAAAAAAAATTTTCAGAATGTTGGTATATTGTCAGCATCCTGTCTTATTTTTGCACCCTAACCAGGATATTTTTCCACATTAGTCCCGATATAACTGTATGAGTCGCTATCGAAAAATCTTTAACAAACTTTTTACCTGCCTTTTTCTTATTGCATCCCTTTTTTTATCCCAAAATTCTTTTGCGCAGAACGGCGAAGAACTGTTTAAGGCAAACTGTTCCAGTTGCCACAAACCGCTGGAAGATTTTACCGGCCCTGCTTTAAAGGGGGCCAGGGAAAGGGAGCCAAATCCTGAATGGGCATATAAATGGGTGAATAATGTAAATACAATGGTGGAATCGGATCCTTATGCCAAAGCCTTGATGGCAAAGATGGGATCTAAGATGACACAGTTCAATTTAAAGAAAGAAGAGATTAAAGCCATACTGGATTGGGCAGATGCCTATACTCCACCGGTAGAAAAAAAGGCTCCCGGCGGCGAAGGTGGTGAAGATAATTCCATCATATATGGCATCCTTACGCTGGTATTGGCCCTTATCGCCTTTATATTAATACAGGTTAATACAAACCTTCGCAAATTATCGGATGAAAAAGAAGGCGTACTGCGTCCCGAACCCGTTCCTTTCTATAAAAATAAGACCTACCTGATGGCAGGCGTACTCTTATTGTTTGGTGTTGCAGGATATTTCTTTGTAAATGGCGCTATCGGCCTTGGCCGCCAGCAGCATTACCAGCCCGAACAACCTATTTATTACTCTCATAAAGTGCACGCCGGTACCAACCAGATCAGTTGTTTATACTGCCATGGTGGTGCACAGGACAGCAAACAGGCCAGCATCCCTTCGGTTAATGTTTGTATGAATTGCCACAAGGCGATCAAAAAATATGCTGGCCCCGATAAGCTGGAAAGAGAAGATGGTACTGCGGTAGACGGTACAGCAGAAATCCAAAAATTATATGCTTATGCAGGATGGAATCCCGATGCAAAAAAATATAATGACGATAAGAATGGAGATGGTGTTCCCGATGGTGCAAAACCCATCGAATGGATAAAGATCCACAACCTGCCCGATCATGTTTACTTTAATCACAGCCAGCATATAAAAGTAGGTAAACAGCAATGCCAAACCTGTCATGGGCCGATACAGGAAATGCCCGAAGTTTACCAGTTCGCAGAATTAAGCATGGGCTGGTGTATCAACTGTCACCGCGAATCAAAAGTAGATTTTTACAATAAAAAAGATAGCAGCGGAAATAAGTTTTACAGCATTTACGAGAAATTCCATAACGATATAAAGAACGGGAAACTGGACAGTGTAACGGTAGAAAAGATTGGTGGAACAGAGTGCCAGAAATGTCACTATTAAAATCAGTGGACAGCCTGCAGTGGGCAGTCCGCAGTGTTAAATTCAAAATTGTACAATGAATAGGTTGTTGACTGCAAACCGTCAACTGCCAACTGTCAACTGAATAAATATGAGTAAGAAAAAATACTGGCAAAGTTTTGGAGAGCTGAATCAGACGGAAAGTTTTCAGCAGTCTGCCAAAGATGAATTTAAAGAAGAGTTGCTGCCATTAGCGGACCTGGATGATAAAGGTATTCTTGATGCCAAGACCCCCCGCAGGGACTTCCTTAAATACCTCGGATTTAGTACCGCTGCCGCTGCAGTAGCAGCCAGTTGCGAAATGCCGGTACGCAAAGTGGTCCCTTATTTACAAAAGCCCGATAATGTTATTCCGGGCGTGGCCAATTATTATGCTTCCACTTATATCAATGGCGGAGATATTATTCCGGTTGTAGTTAAACAAAGGGATGGCCGTCCCATTAAAATAGAAGGCAACGAATTATCTACCATTACAAAAGGCGCTACCAGTGCCCAGGCACAGGCTTCGGTACTGGACCTTTATGACAATACCCGCCTGCGCTACCCAATGCAAAAAGACGGGAAAGGATTTAAAGAAGTAACAAGTTTTGATGCATTCGATAAACTGGCCGCAGCAGCACTAACGGGTAAGGTTGTAGCTTTACTCACTTCTACGGTCAACTCTCCTTCCACACAACAAATAATCACAGAATTTTTAGCCAAATACCCTGGCAGCCGTCATGTACAATATGATGCGGTTAGCTATAGCGGTATGTTATTGGCCAATGAAGCCTGTTATGGTAAAAAAGCCATTCCGTCTTATCATTTCGATAATGCAAAAGTGATCGTAAGCCTTGGCGCCGATTTCCTTGGAACATGGCTTAGCCCTACAGAGTTCAGCAAACAATATTCACAGAACAGGAAGGTAAGCGGCGAAAAACCCGAGCTGAGCAGGCATATTCAGTTTGAAAGTATGATGAGCATGACCGGTAGTAATGCCGATGACCGTTTTGTACACAAGCCATCAGAAACCGGCGCTGTAGCTGCTGCTATCTTAGCTGCATTGAACGGGACCGCATCAAACCTTACCGATAAAAGATTAAACGAAGGGGTTAAACTGGCTGCTGAAAAATTAAAAGCCGCTTCGGGCGCAGCCCTTGTCGTTAGCGGAAGCAATGATGTTAATGTTCAGGTTATTGTAAATGCCATCAACGAAGCCGTTGGTGCAAATGGTAAAACCATCAACTGGGCGATGGTTTCCAACTATCGTGCCGGTATAGACGCAGATATGGTGAAACTGGTGGACGACATGAACAGCGGCGCTATTGGTGCGGTTTTAATACATGGGGTTAATCCTGTTTATTCTTATGCGGAAAGCAAGAAATTTGCAGATGGCTTAAGTAAAGTTGCAAGTATTTCCCTGAACGGAACCATGGATGAAACCACTGAACTTTGCAAATATGTTATCCCTTCCCATCATTGGTTAGAGAGCTGGGGCGATGCTGAGCCTAAAACAGGTTATATCAGTTTACTGCAGCCTACCATCAATCCTT
The DNA here is from genome assembly GCA_043782405.1 of Chitinophagaceae bacterium. Classification (GTDB taxonomy): domain Bacteria; phylum Bacteroidota; class Bacteroidia; order Chitinophagales; family Chitinophagaceae; genus Ferruginibacter. The sequence continues at coordinate 23,628 of JAYWAN010000059.1, read as the reverse complement.
TATTTAAAACACGTGCTTTTCAAACCTCTTTGTTAAAGTGGAGCCTGCCTGCCGGACAGGCGGGCGGAAGTACAACAGCAGACTACGAAACTTATTTTAAAAACTACTGGACCACTAAACTGGGCAGTGCCGATTTATATGATAAATCTTTACAGGACGGGGTGATAGAACCGGCAACAATGCCTGTTGGCAGCGGCGCTTACAATGGTGGTAAACTGGAAGAAGCCAAATCAAAAATTGCGGCCACTAAAAGCGGAGCTGTTGAAGTTGTATTCTATCAAAAAATTTCAATCGGTAATGGCAGCCAGGCCAATAACCCATGGTTGCAGGAGTTACCCGATCCCATTACCAAGGTAACCTGGGATAACTATGCAATGATGAGCCCCGCAATGGCCAAATCATTGTTGAAACTGGATGTGATGAACCAGGAATACGGCAACCAGAGCAATTATGAGGTTCATCCTGAAAAACCGGTGGTGAAAATAACTGTCAACGGTAAGTCTGTTGAATTACCCGTGATTATTATACCGGGCGTACACCCTGCTGTTGTTGCGATTGCCGTTGGTTACGGGAGGCAAAGTGCCGACAAAGAAAAAACGGCTGATTATATCGGAAGGGCTGCCAATGGCGCCGGTGTAAATGTTTATGGCCTGATTGGCTTTGACGGAACGAACGCTTACTCGGCTGTTGCCACAGTTGAAAAGACCGGTAACACTTACCCCCTCGCACAAACGCAGGTACACGGCTTTACCGAAAGCCGCCCGATCATTTACGAAACAAACCTCACCAGTTTTATCGCTAACCCCGAAGCTGTTTTAGAAGAACCTAATAAAGAAAGGGTAGACATCACCAATGGTGGCAGCCTGGATTTTGTGAAAGACGGCACCATGTACCCCGATTTTGAAAAGCCGGGTATCAAGTGGGGGATGAGCATTGACCTGAATACCTGTACCGGTTGCAGCGCCTGCGTTGTTGCCTGTACGGCAGAAAATAATGTGAGCGTAGTTGGTAAGATGCAAGTGCAAAAAGCACATGAGATGCACTGGCTCCGCATTGACCGCTATTTTACCGGCGACCTGGAAAACCCTGATGTGATTTTTCAACCCATGCTTTGCCAGCATTGCGATAATGCACCTTGCGAAAACGTTTGCCCGGTTGCAGCAACTAACCATAGCAGTGAGGGACTGAACCAGATGACCTATAACCGTTGTATCGGTACAAGGTATTGTGCCAACAACTGCCCTTATAAAGTACGCCGTTTCAACTGGCTTGATTTTACAGGTGCCGATAGTTTCCCCGACAACCAGAAACCACTTATTGGTACATACATGGATGAAGTGGTGATGCAGATGAATGATGACCTCACCAGGATGGTATTGAACCCGGATGTAACCGTTCGTTCAAGAGGGGTGATAGAGAAATGTTCTTTCTGTGTGCAACGTTTGCAGGAAACCAAACTGAATGCGAAGAAAGCGCAGGACCCCACCCTGGTAAGAAATGTGAAAGTGGCATGTATGCAGGCTTGTCCTACCAATGCCATCAGCTTTGGTAATGTTAATGATAAAGAAAGTGATGTTTATAAGATAAGGCACGTAGACCAGCAGCACCGTAACTTTTATGTACTGGAGCAATTGCACGTATTGCCCAACGTTAGTTACCTGGCCAAAGTAAGGAATACGGACAGGCATATTGGGGTGGAAGAAGAGAAAAAAGAAGGTTAACTTAAAATAAGTAATAATTAAAAAGTAAAAACCCAAAAGTAAGAACCAAAAAGTGCTCACGTAGCTTCTGACCCTGCCTACCGGCAGGCAGGTTTTAACTTTTGACTTTAATCAAGATATGTCATTACTGAAATACGAATCACAACTAAGGGAGCCGCTGGTAGATGGTAACAAAGACTATCACCAGATAACGGAAGACATTATACGCCCCATTGAGATGAAGCCAAGCAGGCTTTGGTACATCGGCTTTGCTATAAGCATATGCTTGCTTTGCTTTGGTGTATATAGTGTTTACCGCGAGGTTACTTACGGTATCGGTCAGTGGAACCTGAATAAAACGATCGGCTGGGGCTGGGATATCACCAACTTTGTATGGTGGATTGGTATCGGCCACGCCGGAACATTGATCTCTGCGATCTTATTATTATTCCGCCAGGGCTGGAGAACGGGTGTGAACCGTGCTGCAGAAGCGATGACAATTTTTGCGGTGATCTGCGCCGGACAGTTCCCCATCTGGCATATGGGCAGGGTGTGGATGGCGTTCTTCGTTATGCCTTACCCCAACAGCCGTGGGCCATTATGGGTAAACTTTAACTCACCATTGTTGTGGGACGTGTTCGCGATATCAACCTATTTCACTGTATCATTATTATTCTGGTATTCCGGCTTATTGCCCGATCTGGCAACAGTGCGTGACAGGGCAAAAACAAAATTCCGTAAAATGTTTTATGGCGTTGCGTCATTTGGCTGGAACGGAAGTACCAAACACTGGCAGCGCCACGAATCACTGGCACTTGTATTGGCGGGATTAAGTACCCCATTGGTATTGTCTGTACACACTATCGTATCATTTGACTTTGCCACTTCCATTGTTCCGGGATGGCACACTACCATCTTCCCGCCTTATTTCGTTGCAGGTGCCATCTTCAGCGGGTTTGCCATGGTGCAAACACTGATGATCGTTGTACGAAAAGTATTGAACCTGCAGGATTATATCACCGTTGGCCACATTGAGGCCATGAATAAGATTATTGTACTAACGGGAAGCATTGTGGGCTGCGCCTACCTGACGGAATTATTCATTGCATGGTATGGGCAAAATCCTTACGAATGGTATGCGTTTAGCCAGAACCGTGCTAACCTGTTCAGCCCTTATGGCTGGAGCTACTGGCTGATGATGTTCTGCAACGTGGTATCACCACAGTTATTCTGGAGCCGCAAACTCAGGAGGAATATCACCGTTACTTTCTTCATGAGTATCATTGTAAACATAGGTATGTGGTACGAGCGTTTTGTGATCATCGTTACTTCAGTGTACAGGGATTACCTTCCTTCATCATGGAGTACTTATTATAGCCCGAGTATCTGGGAGATTGGTTTCTACCTCGGTACATTCGGTTTGTTCTTCACCTGTTTCTTCCTGTTTGGAAAATATTTCCCGGTAATTGCAGTGGCGGAGATCAAAGCCATATTAAAAACGAGCGGTGAAAATTATAAAGTGAAGATGACCGATATAGAAAAAACAGATGCCGAGAAATTTTATATTGATGAAACGACGCATGCGCACTAGAATTAATAATTGATAATTAATAATTGATAATTACCATGGCAGGAGGAATTAAAAAATTTGTAGTCGGCTGTTTTGATGACGAAAAGGTACTGTTTCCTGCAGTAAAGAACGTACGCAAGGCAGGATACAAGATCCATGATGTTTATACACCTTTCCCGGTGCATGGTTTGGACCATGCGATGGGTATTCGTGAAACCAGTTTGCACACTGCCGGTTTTATCTATGCTATTACCGGAACAACTACGGCACTTAGCTTTATCAGCTGGGTGTTCACCAAAGACTGGCCACTGAATATTGGCGGTAAACCGCATTTTGCTTTACCGGCATGGATACCGATCACTTTCGAGTTGACGGTATTGTTCTCTGCAGTGGGTATGGTGCTTACTTTCTGTTACCTGTGCCAATTGGCGCCATTTGTAAAGAAGCATCATTTTCATGCAAGGGCTACAGACGACCTTTTTGTAATGGCCATTGAATGTACGGATAAGACCAATGATACAGAAGTGGAAGCATTCCTTAAAAATGCAGGGGCAATGGAAGTAAATGTGCAGAATGCCGAAACGGGCTGGTGGATAGGAAGGTACGACCGTGAACAGAAATTATACAAAGAAGAAAAGGGATATTAAATAACAGTCAGCATCTCTTTATTAAAAACGAAGTGAAAATCAGGATGAAAAAAATTGCAATTATAGCTGCATTGATGATAACAACTGTTGTTGTATTGATCAGTTGCGACAGCAAGCGCCAGCCAGGTAAGATATATATGCCCGATATGGCCTATAGCCGTGCATACGAAAGCTATGCTGCACGTGACTCGGCTATATTTACTACCGACCCGGCCGATGCGGGCAGTAAGATATTTTATAATAATATGCCTCCTGCCGGTACCATAAAAAGGGGTGAACTTTTCCCTTTTACTGTTCCCAATGACAGCAACGGTTTAATCAACTTAAGCAGCCAGGTAAAGAATCCATTACCCCCTTTAAGTGCGATAGACAGTGCAGAAGCATCCAGGCTGTTCAATATCAATTGTGCGGTTTGCCATGGCGCTAAAGGAGAAAATAACGGACCGCTGGCGCCAAAGATCGGGGGAGTAAAAAGTATCATTGCCGCAGCCCCGGGTTATAGCGATGGAAGGATCTTTTATATCCTGACCTACGGGCAGAATAATATGGGCAGCTATGCGTCGCAGTTAGACAGGAAACAAAGATGGATGATCGTACAATACATCCGTACACTGCAGTCGAAGGCTGCACCGGAAACAACTGTTGCGGCGGCTAAAACAGACAGCACAGCTAAAAAAACTAAATAAGAGCATTAACCTGTCTGCCGATAGGCAGGCACAAAATAAAGTTTAGATGAACCATCAATTTGAATTACCGGGCAGTTACAAAAAGTGGACGTATGGCCTGATCGGTGCCGGTATAATAGCATTGTTGTATGGATTTATAGCATTTCATCCGTTTACACATCCGGCAAACGGCGAGAGTACAAGCAGTACCCGTTTTTGGGCCGTGCTTTTGCAGAACAGCGTATTCTGGTTACTGGTAGTAAATGCCGCTATGTTCTTTCTTTGTGTTACCACTATGGCAATGGGTGCCTGGCAGGTGGCTTTCCGAAGGGTAACAGAAGCCATTTCAAGCGTAGTCCCAATATTAGGGGTTTTAACTTTTATTGTTTTAATGGCAATAGTTTGGGGCGACAGGAGCGATATCTATATGTGGCTTGATAAAAACGCAGTTGCTAAAGACCATATATTAAATGGGAAAAAAGGTTTCTTAAACCCTGTATTCTTTACCGTATGGTCCTTCATCACCATAGTGCTATGGTGGCTATTGGGAAGAAAAATGCGTTCAATGAGCCTGAAAAGCGATAGCGATGGAAAGATGGATTATGAGACGGGGAAAAAATGGATCTTTAAAAATACCGTATACGCCTCTTTATTTACAGTGGTATTTACCCTAACGGTTGCCTCTACTATTCCATGGATCTGGTTAATGAGTATTGACGCACATTGGTACAGCACCATGTACAGCTGGTACACTTTTGCAAGTACATTCGTATCGGGCATGTCTTTAATTGCAATTTTCGTTATCTATTTAAAGAACCGCGGCCAATTGGAATATGTAACAGAAGAACACCTGCACGATATTGGTAAATTCATGTTTGCTTTCTCGATATTCTGGACTTATCTGTGGTTCTCTCAATACATGCTGATATGGTACAGTAACCAGCCGGAAGAAACAAAATACTTTATTCAACGTATTGGCACCGCTGAACATGTTGGCCCATACCGCGGACTTTTCTTCCTTAACCTGATACTTAATTTCCTTTGCCCGATATTGATATTAATGAAGAAAGGGACCAAGCGCAACTGGACATTGATGACCTTTATGTCTATCCTGATCATTTTCGGGCACTGGATAGATTTTTTCCAGATGGTAATGCCCGGCACATTGCATGAAAAAGCGGAATTGATGCCTTTTGAATTTGGCGTTGCCTGTTTATTCATCGGGTTAATCATGTGGGGAACAGGAAGGTATTTAACAAATAATTCATTGCTGGCAAAAAATCATCCTTTCCTTAAAGAAAGTATGATTCACCATACCTAAAGATTTTGTGACGACAAGAAGGTTGATAAGCAAACGGATTTTAAACAAGAGCTAAGAAAAATATTTACGAAAATAACTTTGTATCATGAAGGAGTTTTTACTGACAGCGTTAGGGATATTGGTTTTCGTGGTCATTTTCCAGATCGCGAAAGCAAGTGAGTACGTAAGCGTACTAAAGGGCGAAGAGAAAACGCGTAAACAAAATAACAGGATCAATGCTTTTTTCCTGCTGGGATTCCTGGTGTTTGGTTTTATTGGTGCCTGGTATTGCAATGAGCTGTATTATGGAAAAACCTTATTCCCGCAGGGTTCCGCATCCGTTGAAGGAGAGAAGATCGATTCAATGATGTGGATCACTATCATTGTAACAGGGGTTGTATTTGTTATTACACAGATATTGCTATTCTGGTTCGCTTTTAAATACCAGGCAAAAGATGATAGAAAAGCATACTATTTTGCACATAGCACTAAACTGGAATTAATATGGACCACAATACCCGCAATTGTATTGGCTGTTTTGGTGGTATTTGGTTTAAAAGCATGGTTTAAACTAACAGGCGAAGCGCCGGCCAATGCCATAGTGGTGGAAGTAACAGGACACCAGTTTGGCTGGGAATTCCGCTATCCCGGAGCTGATAAGGTTTTAGGCAGAAAAAATTATAAACTTATTAAAGGAGCCAATGGTCTGGGTATAGATTTTGATGATCCGGCAAGCTTAGATGATATTCATGTAAGTGTAACCATGCATATACCTGTGGGTGTTCCCGTTAAAATGGTCATCGGTTCACAGGATGTGATACATGATGTTGGCTTATCGCATTTCAGGTTAAAAATGGATGCGGTACCCGGTATTCCTACCACGCAATGGTTTACACCCAAGGTTACCACAGCAGATATGAAACTGAAAACCGGTAACCCTAATTTCACTTACGAAATCAGTTGCGACCAGATGTGTGGTGCAGGGCATTTTTCCATGCGGGGTATCATTATTGTTGAAACCATGGAAGAATATAAAAAATGGCTGGCCTCACAGAAGCCCGAATACTTTACTGTTCACCCGGAAAAAGCTCCGGCAGCGGTTGATACCGGCAGTACAACCAAGCCGCCTGTTGTTGCGGCATTGGGAGATAAAAAATAATTAACTGGTTCCCGATGGTTATCGGGATGAAAAAAATAAAGATATGAGTAGCGTAGCCACATTGCAAGTTGCAGAAATTCATGGAGGCCATGATGTACACCACGAGCATCACCACCACGAAACGTTTATCACCAAATACGTTTTTAGTCAGGATCATAAAATGATCGCCAAACAGTTTTTGGTCACCGGTATGATATGGGCCATCATTGGCGGCCTGTTTTCGGTTATCTTCCGTTTGCAGCTCGGCTATCCTGAATCAACATTCCCCTGGCTGGAAGATTTCCTGGGCCATTGGGCCAAGGGCGGCAAATTGCAACCCGAATTTTATTATGCGCTGGTTACCATGCACGGAACCATCCTGGTTTTCTTTGTACTAACGGCCGGGCTTAGCGGCACTTTTGCCAACTTTTTAATACCATTACAGGTAGGCGCAAGGGATATGGCTTCACCATTCCTCAACATGCTGAGCTATTGGTTCTTCTTCATTGCATCTGTTATCATGTTCTCTTCATTGTTTGTTCAAACCGGCCCTGCAAGTGGCGGCTGGACGATCTATCCACCGCTTAGTGCGCTGGGCGAAGCGAGCAGCGGTTCTAAAATAGGTATGGACCTTTGGTTGGTGAGTATGGCCATGTTTATTGTTAGTGCTTTACTGGGTGGCCTAAATTATATCACCACCATACTCAATATGCGTACAAAGGGCATGAGTATGACAAGGTTGCCTTTAACGATTTGGGCTTTATTCTTTACCGCAGTGTTAGGCGTATTGTCTTTCCCGGTATTATTATCAGGCGCTATCCTGTTATTGTTTGACAGGAATTTAGGCACAAGCTTTTATTTAAGTGATATAGTAGTTGCCGGAAAAATATTACCCAATGAAGGGGGCAGCGCCATCCTGTTCCAGCATTTATTCTGGTTCCTTGGGCATCCCGAAGTGTATATCATATTACTACCGGCAATGGGTATGAGTTCGGAGATCATCAGTGTGAACAGCCGAAAGCCGATCTTTGGCTATATGGCCATGGTGGGTTCCTTATTCGCTATTGCAATACTGGCCTTCCTTGTATGGGCGCACCATATGTTTGTAACAGGATTGAATCCTTTCCTTGGATCCTTCTTTGTACTGCTTACTTTATTGATTGCGGTACCGTCGGCCATTAAAGTGTTCAACTGGCTAACCACTTTGTGGCGGGGTAATATCCGCTTTACCCCAGGAATGTTATTTGCCATCGGGTTTGTGAGCCTGTTCATCAGTGGCGGGTTGACCGGGATCTTCCTTGGAAACTCTGCACTGGACCTTCATTTGCACGATACTTATTTTGTGGTAGCCCACTTCCATATTGTAATGGGTGTGGCTTCCTTTTTTGGCATGTTTGCAGGTGTATACCACTGGTTCCCGAAAATGTTTGGCCGTTACCTGAATAATACCATGGCCTATATCCATTTTTGGGTCACCATCATCGGCGCTTACCTGATATTCTGGCCAATGCATTACGAAGGATTAGCAGGTATGCCTCGCCGTTACTATGATTTCTCCAACTGGGAGTCATTTAAAACCTTTGGCAGCCTGAACCAATTCATCAGCCTTGTGGCCATGATAGTTTTTGCTGTACAGCTCTTATTCGTGTTCAATTTCTTCTACAGTATGTTCAAAGGAAGAAAAGTCACTTCAACCAATCCATGGGGGTCAAATACACTGGAGTGGACAACGCCCATTCATCCCGGGCATGGTAACTGGGTAGGCGAAATACCTGAAGTATACCGCGGCGCTTATGATTATGCAAAAGACGGGCATGAATTTATTCCGCAGAATGTTCCCATTGGAGCAGATGAAACGGCTCATTAAGAACAAAGGCAACAGTGTAATTGATTTTGAAGCGATATTAAAATAAAGATTTTTGAAAAGCACACAGGAGGATACCATCATCACCAATTCAAGTTCATTTGCATTGGTCAATAAAGTGAAAGATTATTTTCAACTGATCAAATTCACTTTAAGTTTTATGGTAGTATTCAGCACGGTAATAAGTTACCTGCTGGCGCCCGGTGTAAGATTTGATTTAATACAAGTTCTTTTACTTTTTGCAGGCGGAATGCTGATCACCGGCTCGGCGAATACCATTAACCAGGTGCTGGAAGTTAAGTCCGATGCTTTGATGAAGCGTACGGCTAAACGCCCGGTGGCGAGCGGCAGGATGAGCGTGAACGAGGCGGTAGCTTTTGCAATCATTGCCGGAGCAGGCGGTGTACTCATCATGTGGTTCCGGTTCAATATGGAAAGTGCATTGCTGGGACTGTTGAGTTTATTTTTATACGGGTTCATTTATACACCGTTAAAAAAAATAAATTCTGTAGCAGTATTAGTTGGTGCATTTCCGGGAGCCCTGCCCTGTTTAATAGGATGGGTGGCTGGTTTTTATGACCAACCTATTGTATGGACGGGAGGTTTGATATTATTCGGCATCCAGTTCCTTTGGCAGTTCCCGCATTTTTGGGCAATTGCCTGGGTGGCACATAAAGACTATACCGCTGCAGGATTCAAACTGCTGCCAAGTGATAAGGGCCCTACAAAATTCACTGCACTGCAAACGATCATGTACAGTGCATTGATGATACCGGTGGGTGTGCTGCCTTATTATTATAACATGAGCGGTACCGTTAGTATGTGGATAGTGTTGGGTTGCAATTTGTGGATGTTACTGATGAGTGTGCGGTTGTTTATAAAAATGGATATTGCAAGCGCTAGACGGGTGATGTTCAGTTCTTATTTTTATCTGATGATCGTACTACTGAGTTTATACGCAGATAAGATAGGGTAGTATGGCCAAATAATGGTTATGCTGTACAGGTTCATAACGATGACGAGTAAAAGACTAAAGCAGGCAACAAAAATATTTTGAATGAGTACTGTGGCAATGGAACAACGAAAAAAAATTCATCCGCATAAATTTACCCTGTGGGTGGGCATCGGTAGTATATTGATGATGTTTGCAGGGCTTACGAGTGCGTATATTGTTAAACGTAACCTGGCAAACTGGGTAACGTTTGAACTGCCGCAATTATTTTGGTACAGTACTGCCGCTATTGTCATCAGCAGTATCACCATTTTCCTGGCGGTAAAAGCCTTTAAGCAAAGGGAAATGATGAAGTACAGGAAGCTGATGATGGTTACACTGGTACTGGGAGTTCTTTTCATTGTGTTACAGGTGCTGGGGTTTAAAGAATTATGGGCGAAGGGGATCACACTGCAGGCCAATGTTTCGTATTCTTTTTTGTACGTTATTGTAGGCTTGCATGCTGCACACGTAATTGGCGGAGTGATCGCTTTAATGGTGATTTTTTTAAAAGCATTCAGTACACGAACAAGAAATTATGATAGTGTGCCGGTTGAACTGGTGAGTACTTACTGGCATTTTGTAGATATACTTTGGATTTACCTCCTGGTCTTTTTACTGATGATCAGGTAATAAGTAGCAAGATGTTAGTCATAAGATGAGTAAATTTATTTTAAATAGCAAAATAAAAAACGGTAACTAGTAAAGGGAATTTCCTGATACTTGCTACTAAATACCTGATACCTTTTAAGAATTTAAGATATATGTCAACAACAGCGATACCAACAAATACCAAATGGTGGAACGGTGGAAGAAGCCCGTTCAATGCCAGTTATGGTAAAGTGATGATGTGGTACTTTTTAATGAGTGACGCTTTCACTTTCGGTGCATTTCTGATCAGTTATGGTACCATCCGCTTCAGTGTGAATCATTGGGCCGACCCTAACCATGTGTTCAATGCATTTCCATTAACAGGCCACGCCAACTTGCCCCTGGCTTTTGTTAGTTTGATGACATTTATTTTGATCTTCAGTTCGGTGACCATGGTATTGGCCGTACATGAAGGGCATAAAATGAACAGGAAGGGCGTTGAGAAATATATGATACTTACCATCATTGGCGGACTTGCTTTCTTAAGTTGCCAGGCATGGGAGTGGACGCACTTGCTGACAGGAGAACATTTTGTATTAGCATCTAATGGTGCATTGGAAGGATGGAATACATCAGTTATCCATAATCCATGGGGCGCTTATCTCGATGGCCCTGCATTGGCCGACGCATTGCATAAAACTTCACCGGCGGTATTGCAGAGCATGATCATGGATCATGACCATAGTGCTACAGTGGCTTCCTTAAACGCATTATCAACTGATCAACTGATTGAAAGGGTTAATGAAGCGGTGCTGGCCGGGCATATACACGTAAGCAATCCCGGGCCGATAGCATTTGGCGGATACTTCTTTGGTATAACCGGGTTTCATGGTTTCCACGTATTCAGCGGCGTTATCATAAATATTGTTATGCTGACTAAAACAAAGCTTGGGCATTTTGAGCAACGTGGCCATTATGAAATGATCGAGAAAGCAGGATTGTACTGGCACTTTGTAGACCTTGTTTGGGTATTTGTATTCTTGTGCTTCTACCTGATATAAAAAAAGTTAATCCGTTTATGCGGATTAACCGATTAACTAATTAACGGATCAACTAATTAACGAATCATGAGCGAACATACATTAACATCACCGGAAATAAGTTTTGCCCCGGAACATGCATCAGGGACAAAAAGAATATGGAAAACATTTTGGCTATTATCCATCCTTACTGTTATAGAACTGGGGATAGGACTGGCTATTTATACCATGCATAAAGGTGCAGAACCCAATGCTACATTGGTATTGATGTTTAAAGGGATGATCAGCATCTTAACTCTGGCCAAGGCTTACTACATTGTTTCTGTTTTTATGCACCTTGGTGATGAAATAAGGAATATGATCATGACGATAGTTGTACCGCTTTGCTTATTTATCTGGTTCATCACTGCATTCTTATGGGATGGCAACAGCTGGAAGATATTAAGGAATACAGATGCAGGAAGCAAACCGGCACAAACAGAACAGGTTAAACCTGCTGCTATTGAAAAAGGGGCGAAAGAGTAATCAGGAAATTTTAAAATATTTTATTGATATGCTAACCATCGTCCCGATACTTCGGGACGATGGTTTTTTATATAGGCTTAGCTAAAAAAAATTATGAGTAAAAGAGCGATACTTGCCCTGATGCTGGCAATACTGCTGCCATTAACAGGTTACCTGCTGGTGAAATATTTTAGCAAAGAAGCTGTACAAATGCCCGGACGGTATTTTGAACCGGACAGTGTTATAGTAAATGAAAAAAATGGTAAGACAACCACAGATACCGTATGGCATAAAGTAAAGAATATTCAATTCACCAACCAGTTGGGTAAACATGTTTCGCTTGATGACCTTCATGGTAAAGTGCTGGTAATCGATTTCTTTTTTTCAAGGTGCCCCAGTATTTGCCCAAGGCTGGCACGCAGTATGAAAAGGCTGCAGGATTCATTTGTAAAAAACGACAGCATTGTACAGTTCATTTCTATAAGTATTGATCCCGAACATGACTCGGTACCGCAATTGCGGAAATTTGCCGACCGGTATAATGTCAATCATGATACATGGTGGTTTGTAACAGGAAACAAGAAAGAGATCTATGATTTTGCATTACATGAATTAAAGGCAAGCGTGGCAGATTCGAATATTGACACTGCTTTTATTCATACCGAAAACTTTTTTCTGCTGGACAGCAACCGCATCGTAAGAGGATGGTTCAATGGTTTTGATACTGTGCAGCAGGAAAAACTGGTAAGGGATATCCCCCTGTTAATGCTGGAGAAGGATAGAAAAGCACCTTCGGTGTTCAGGGATTTTATACCCATACTCCCCGTTATTTTTGTTGGTATCGGGATAATATTCATTGCTGCAATTCTTTTCCGCAGGCAAAAAAAATAAACAGGCGACATATGCTACCGGCTTCTCTTAAAAAAGACGACAAAAAAGCAAAGATTTTAATTTATACCGTATCCATTGTGGTATTTATTGCAGTGGCAGCTTTAAGTAAATATAAACTGAATATTAACCTGGGCTTTAACCCCCATCTCTTTGCACTTGCAAATGCAGTAATCAACGGCTCGGTATGTATTTTGTTGATGGCCGGCCTTGTAACAGCGAAACAAAAAAAATATGCATTGCACAAGAAGATCATGCTTGTTGCTATTGTTTTATCTATCCTCTTCCTGGTATCCTATATTTGCCATCATTTATTTGCCGGCGAAACAAAGTTCGGCGATATCAATCATGATGGCATACTTAGTGATGATGAAAAAATGCAATCAGGAGGGTTACGCATAGTGTATTATTGTATCCTGGCTACACATATCCCATTGGCAGCAATAATACTCCCCTTTATATTATTTACAGCTTACCGTGCTTTAACAGGAGAATACGACAGGCATAAAAAAATGGTGCGCATCACCTGGCCCATCTGGTTCTATGTTGCCGTTAGCGGAGTGGTCATTTATTTCTGGATCAGCCCTTATTACCAGTAAAGGTATCAGGCAATCTTTTCAACAATTATCCGCGACCCGCCCAGGTAACTGATCTGTACATTTAATTTGTCCCCTATTTTTATATTGCCGGGTACATCATTGGGAAGCTTGGCCTGTATCTTATCACTAAATAGATTGAGGTAAATACCATGGGGCGAAATTTTATATACCACCGCTTCAACAGGCGTTTTTGTTTTAAAGGCTTTTACTGCTGAATAATATTCGGGAATGAATTTTTTATTATATAGCGAAGCGGTTAATTTATCTTTTTTATCCAGGCCTTCCAATGCAAAAGTGATGGCTTCGTTGAGTTCGGTTTCGGTTGGCTTTATTTGCCAGGGTGCAAAAGGAGCAGGGAAGAAAAGATAGGTGTCGATCTCTTTCACAAAATATTTATCATCCACGATCTTTAAATAGCCGGTAAAATTATTTTCTGTCCCGGCTTTATTGATCAGCATATCCAGCCCGGTGTTGTAGAGGTATTGTATATCAAGGGCCATCATGCGATCGCCACGGCCGGATAATTTTATTTTAAAACTAACGGTGTCACCAATTTGAAACCGGTGCGGTTTCTTTACCAGTTTTTCATCAATACTGCCGTTTACGGCTTTCTTTTTCCCGTTCTGTTCATATTCAATAAGGATATATTCTTTTTCGTGGTTAACGAAAGAAACATTGCCTTTGAGTAATGACTCGCTCATGATAAATGATTGTTGATGCCTCCGATACTTATAAAGATAGCTCAGTTGAGGGGTCCCAGTACCTTTTTTCAAAATCTACAACGGTGTCATTTTTTACCGCAACACCATCTTTTTTCAGGAGCTCTTCCATTAAAGTAGGTGTACCAAAATGATGTTTGCCCGATAGCATCCCATTCCTGTTCACCACTCTTTGTGCGGGTACTTTTGGTTTTGCACCGCCTGCTGCATTCATTGCCCAGCCTACCATACGGGCCGAAAGCTTAGTGCCAAGATAGGCGGCAATAGCGCCGTAAGTAGTTACTTTTCCCTTCGGTATCTGTCGTACCACTTCATACACATCCTGGAAAAAACTGTATTCCTTTACCGTGCTTTTTGGTTGCTCTTTGGCCGCCGGTTTATTTTTCGGGGCTCTGCGCCGGTTAATTATTTTTTTTGCCATTTGATACTAAAGATAATAATTCGCTGCGTTTTGGTTCAGGGACATTTAAATAATTATACGGACAATGCTTGCAACCATTGCCACAACAGCTGCCCCTTTCCAAATGATATTTGGCAGTGAGTACAATATAACCCTGTTCATTGTAATAAAAATCTTCTCCTTCAGTCAGCTTGTTCTTCATTTTTTAAAATTTCCTGTAATTCCTGGTCAATGTTCTTTATCTCGCCTGGCAGTATGAATTGCAGGTAATGTATTTTTTTGCTTTCGGCGATATCCAGGTTTTCGTAATGCGTTTTAATTTTTAATTCGGGCCTTACGTTGTCCTGCTCATATACATTATTACAATCTTCAACAATGGTTAAATGATATAGTTCAATTACACGTTTTGTAAAATGATATAATGCAGGTGAATCTGTTTTAAGGTGTACAAGGCCCATGGGCTTAAGTACCTGCTGGTATAAGCGAAGGAAACGCGGATGGGTCAGTCTTTTTTTTGCTTTTGATGTACGCAGTTGCGGATCAGGAAAAGTGATCCATATTTCATCAACTTCACCGGCAGCAAAATAATCGGGCAGCTTTTCGATTTGTGATCTTAAAAATGCAGCATTGGAGATATTGTCTGCCAAACCATTTTTTGCACCGATATACATACGGTTGCCCTTGATATCGATACCAATAAAATTCTGTTGCGGAAATAACTTTGCGAGCCCAATGGTATATTCTCCCCGGCCACAGGCAAGTTCCAGTATGACAGGGCGGTTATTTTTGAAAAACTCTTTCCATTCACCCTGCATATTTGGGGGGTATTCCAGCACATTGGAGAAAGATTTTATTTCGGCAAAGCGTTGTAATTTTTTTTGCGCCATCGGGCAAAGATAAATGCAATTGGTGAATGAAGAATTGGAGGATTGAAAAGGCAGACCTGCTGCGGGCTCAATTCAAACAATTTCCGTTACATGATGTACAAGTGTATGATCTTTTATCTTGAAAAAATTAACCGCTTCATCATATAAGCCCTCTCTCACAACGAGTATGAGTTGGGTTGATATCAGTTTTTTTTCGTGATCTTCGATCGCTTTTTTTACACCCGGATAAAAACCTTTTCCTTCCAGTTCCAGCTTGCCAACTTCATCAATCACCAGCAATTGCGGGTTGCGTGATAAAGCCGACAGTAAAATGGTATTGGCTTTTTTAAATGCTGTGGCATAAAAATGATATTTCCCCACAGTAATTAATTCTTCCGGGCTATCGGAAGGGTTATCACATTCAATAGTGAACAGTTCTTTTGTTTCCAGGTCAAGTATTTTTCGTTTACCATCAATATCGGGCATCAGTATACCCGTAACATTTTTTTGCTGGTTGCACCAGTGTAACAATTGTGTTGTTTTACCGGAATGGATCGGCTGCGAAAAAATAAAAATACTCATGCCGGTTTATTGAGCGATGAAGTAACAGCCGGAGATTCTGAATACACCAGTGACCAGTGGAGTAAAGTGGAACAAAAAAAATACATTCTTGCCCAGCCTTTGTATGCCCTGCTTTTTTTCCAGGCCACTGCTGTTAGTGCCCGAAGCACGGGTAAAAAAGACAAGGTGCTGGATACAGATTCGCTGTACCGGCTTTCTTTTTTTTGTAATACCCATAGAATGAAACGGGCGAATAATGGGCTGATGAGCATGTACCAGATCATGATGACAGACAGGGTCCAGCTTACCGTTTTTATTACTGCCACCCATCCTTGTTTTGCATCTGCAGCAAATACAAATAAGCTGGCAGATAAAATAAGCATCACAATGATCATTGCCCATAATTTATTTCGGATGGTCTTTCTTTTCGATAAAACAGGGACAGGGGTTTCTGCAGTTATTGGAATTGCTGTTTTATTATCTGCAGAAAAACCTTTAATGATCTTGTATGCCATCATTGCAATGAAAATCCCTCCCAATAAATAGATCAGCAGGTAAATTGTAATCAGCCACTGGCTACCATTGATAGCAGAAATACCCAATTGTTTTGCAATAAAATCCATCATCTCGTCGGTTGCTTTCCAAAAAGACCGACCGAAGAAAAAAGTAAGGATCAATAATTTTTGAACCGCCGATTCCAGCATGGCAATTATACTTAGTAATAAAATACTGAGCAGGCTCACCCTTAGTAAACCAAATAATATGAATCCAACAAGCGCCTGGAAGGATACAGCGATGTAGGCGGGGAAAGGTGTGTAAGGGCTTACCATAGCTTTTACCACCAGCACGATGAGGAGACTTTGTAATATCTGGGAATAATTGTGCTCCGAAATTTTTGCAATGAATGTGATGATGATCACGGCCAGTCCGCCAACAACCAAACCGGTAAAAGGTATCTGCAATGCGTGTAATAAACCGCCCAGTCCCGATTCGCAGAATGCCCATAAAGCCGTTAACCGCTGGATCGCTGTAATGCGTTGTTCCGGTGATAAGTTGGTATAATTGATATGTGTTGAATTTGTCATGGACACCTTGCTTCTGCAAATATAATAAACCGGTCTCATCAAGCCTTAATGCCAAAATAGGCCAATGTTGTGGGCCTGTTATTTGTCTGCTAACCACCAATGCGTTATTTTTATCGTTGCTCAGTGTATTGCTTGCTGCTCATTCCCCGTTGAATAAAGAGCAGTCTTACCGAAATAAAAAAACATGCATAACGAGAATTCGAAATTCATGCAGGAAGCCATCCGTCTTTCCATTACCAATGTGGAAGAAGGCAGGGGTGGCCCCTTTGGAGCCATCGTTGTTAAAGAAGGAAAAATAATTGCCCGGGGGGTGAACCAGGTTACCACAAACAATGACCCTACAGCACATGCAGAAGTTGTGGCAATAAGGGAGGCTTGTAAAGTTTTAAAAACATTTCAACTGGATGGTTGCGAAATTTATACCAGTTGCGAACCCTGCCCCATGTGCCTTGGCGCTATTTACTGGGCAAGGCCGGATAAATTATTTTATGCCAATTCAAAGGAAGATGCTGCCAATATACAATTCGATGACCAGTTCATTTACGAGGAGATAGCAAAACCTGTTGCCGAAAGGAAATTATTCACCCGACAGATATTAAGGGACCAGGCTTTGGAAGCCTTTGATAAATGGGTAAACAGTACAACCAAAACTGAATATTGATGCTACGTTTTATTTTAAATGATAAATCGATAGAAACTGAATTTGCTTCGGGAAGCACGGTACTTGACTTTGTACGCTATCATAAAAGGCTGGTGGGTACAAAGATCGGTTGCAGGGAAGGTGATTGCGGGGCATGCACCGTTTTGGTTGGCGATATGGAAAACCTGCCTGCCGACAGGCAAGGTGATAAACTCGTTTATCGCACCATGACCAGTTGCCTTATGCCATTGGGTAATGCTGCAGGAAAACATATTGTAACTGTTGAAGGCATCAATATGAAAACACTTACGCCTGTGCAACAGGCAATGGTAGATACTAACGGTACCCAGTGTGGTTTTTGCACGATCGGTTTTGTCATGTCTTTTACAGGATTTATCTTGGACGAATCAGCAAAGCAATATGATGAAGCCATTGCTGCGATTGATGGCAATATATGCCGCTGCACCGGTTACAAATCTATTGAACGTGCCGCCGCAATCCTTTCTGAGAAAATTGCAGACAAACCTCAAACCGGACATTTGCAATGGCTTACAAACAATAATTTTATCCCCGCTTATTTTTCCAATATTAAAGACCGGTTGCTTGAATTAAGAAAAGATAGTATTGCAGCAACTGATTCACCGGGGAATAATTTGATAGTTGGTGGCGGTACCGACCTTATCGTACAGAAACATTTACTGGTAAAAAAATCAGGCATTGATCATGTGTTTGATAAAAACGGACTCAAAGGAATTAAATTGGAAAATGGCCGGTGCGTTATCGGTGCTTCTGTAACAGTAACCCATTTTGCAGCATCAACATTGATCCAGGATTTTTTTCCCAACCTGAAAAAACATATCAAGCTTATTTCTTCCACACCCATTCGCAATATGGCTACACTGGCGGGTAATTTGGTAAACGCATCTCCCATTGGGGATATGTCGGTATTCTTACTTGCATTGGATGCATCTGTCGTATTAAACAATGGAAAAACCCAACGGGAAATAAAACTAAAAGATTTTTATAAAGCGTACAAGCAGATTGATAAAGCTGCGGATGAATTCATTGAAACCATTGTTTTCACCCCTCCTTTAAAAAATGATTTTTTTGGCTTTGAAAAAGTATGTAAGCGTACTCACCTTGATATCGCCAGTGTAAACTGCGCCATTAAAATTTCATACAATGAAGACGGAACGATAAGTGATATGCATCTTGCTGCTGGTGGCGTGGCTCCTTTTCCTAAATACCTGGAGCAAACAATTTCTTTTTTAAAAAATAAAAATATTACAGTAGAAACATTACAAGACGCAATTGCAGTCATTGATACTGAGATCGCACCAATCAGTGATGCAAGGGGAACAAAAGAATACAAACAACTTTTACTAAGGCAATTGTTTTTGGCTCATTTTCAAAATGATGAGAAAACGATAAAAAAACTGTTAAGCATTAATTGAGTACCAATAAAAATATAAAAGCAGTTCAACACTCTTCTTTAACCGGAGAGGGCGGAAATGTTGATGCAAATAATCATGTAACGGGCAGGTCTGTTTATGTAGATGATATCCCTGTTATGGAAGGGGTGTTGTTTGTAAAGGTCTTTGATTCACCCATTGCACATGGTACCATAAAAAAACTTGATTTTTCTGCTGCGGAGCAAATGCCCGGTATTGTAAAGATATTTTCCGCTAAAGATGTACCCGGCGAAAACCAGATTGGAGGCATTATCCCCGATGAACCACTGCTCGCAGAAGGTGAAGTGCATTTCTGTGGCCAGCCTGTCTTATTAATTGTTGCAGAAAATGAAGACGCAGCTGAAGAAGCCATAAAAAAAATAGAAATTGTAATTGAGCCACTTCCTGTAATTACCAATCCCCGAGAAGCATTTAAACAAAATAAATTATTAAGTGCTTCCCGTGTGTTTAAAATTGGAGACACAAAAAATGCATTTGCAAATTGTAAATATATTTTTGAAGGCAGTACAGAATCGGGCGGACAGGAACAGTTGTACCTGGAAACGCAGGGTGCTTATGCTTATCCAACGGAGCATGATAGTGTGAAAGTATATTCCTCTACACAGGGTCCTACACAGGTGCAGCGTACAGTAGCAAGGGTGTTAGGCGTAGGAATGAATAAAGTGGAAGTGGATGTACCCCGTCTTGGTGGCGGTTTTGGTGGTAAGGAAGACCAGGCTTCTGCATGGGCTGCCATGGCGGCAATGGTGGCATGGGTATTGAAACAACCGGTAAAATGTATCCCGCATCGCATGGAAGATATGCGCATGACAGGCAAACGTAACCCTTACAGCAGCGATTATAAAATTGGTTTGGATGAACAATACAATATCATCGCTTACGAAGCAACTTATTACCAAAATGGCGGAGCTGCTGCAGATCTTTCTCCCGCAATATTGGAAAGAACATTATTTCATGCCACCAACAGTTATCATATCCCGCATGTGCATGTAACAGCACATTCCTGTAAAACAAATCTTCCGCCCAATACAGCTTTCCGTGGTTTTGGCGGCCCGCAGGGAATGTTTGTTATAGAAGCCGCTATTGATAATGCCGCAAAAAAACTGGGAGTTGATGTCACTGTCATCCAACGCAGGAATATGATGGACGATGGTACAGAGTTTCCTTATGGGCAGATCGTAAAAGAATGTGAGGCAAAAAGATGCTGGGATGAAACGGCGGATATGTATAATATCGAATCGGTTAAAAAAGAGATAGCATATTTTAACAGGCATAATACATTTTTTAAAAAAGGCTTTTCAATGATGCCGGTTTGCTTTGGTATTTCTTTTACCAATACCATGATGAACCAGGCAAGGGCGCTGGTGCACGTTTATTCCGACGGAACAGTTGGCATAAGCACCGGTGCTGTTGAAATGGGACAGGGGGTTAATTCAAAAATGATACAGGTTGCTGCGCAATGTTTTGGTATCCCTGTCGGTAAAATAAAACTGGAGAGCACAAATACAACAAGGGTGGCCAATACATCGCCTTCCGCCGCAAGTTCCACTGCCGACCTTAATGGCAAAGCATTGCTTGATGCATGTAACCAAATCAAAGAACGGCTGTTTGCTTTTATCAAAACAGAGCTAACGGATAATGAAGAGGAAACGGTAGAGATAAAAGACGAAGTGGTTTATATCAATGATGAAGCATCTGTATTCAACTGGAAAAACCTTATTCAGCAGGCTTTTATCAAACGCATCAGCCTCAGTGCCAAAGGGCATTACGCCACACCGATCATTCATTATGATAAGACAATTGAAAAAGGCCATCCTTTTGCTTACCATGTGTATGGAACTGCCTTAACCATTGTAACCGTGGATTGCTTACGCGGCACTTATGAATTTGATGCCGTGCATGTTGTGCATGATTTTGGCAGCAGCATGAACCGTTCTGTTGATCTTGGCCAGTGCGAAGGCGGCATTGTACAGGGCATTGGTTGGATGACGATGGAAGAAGTTATTTATAATGCTGATGGCAAACTTTTATCCAATGCTTTGTCAACCTATAAGATCCCCGATATTTATTCTGTTCCCAAAACGATCAATGTACATTTTTTAAATACTGATAATAATAACCTGGCCATACTTAAATCCAAAGCTGTTGGCGAGCCGCCATTGATGTATGGTATCGGGGCTTTCTTTGCCATTCGCAATGCGGTGCTGGCGTTCAACCCAAAAGCTGTTGTACCTTATGAAGCGCCTATTACTCCGGAAAAAGTGTTGATGGGATTATATGGTAACGCATAAAGTTAATTACTCTTATACAGCATAGCATAACCGGGCTTTAATTACAGGGCAGGTAACAACCCGTGAAAAAAATATAATTGAGTAACATAAAAAAAATATTCAGTAGCCGTTGTTGGGTGGAAGAAAAACTTCAGCCCGCAACCCTGTGTTTTGAAAACGGAAAAATAACTGCCGTGCATTTTAATAAAATCGATGATGCAGAAGATGTAGGAGATAATATTTTAATGCCCGGTATCATTGATGCACACGTTCATGTTAATGAACCCGGCCGAACAGCATGGGAGGGTTTTGAAACAGCCACACAATCAGCAGCAGCCGGTGGTATTACCACAATTGTTGACATGCCGCTTAATGCAAGCCCGGTTACTACAACGGTAAATGCTTTCGATGAAAAACTGGAAGCTTCAAAAAATAAACTGAATGTGAATTGCGGTTTCTATGGCGGATCAATACCGGGCAATGCAAACGAACTGGAAGGGCTGATAAACGCAGGTGTATCGGGAATAAAATGCTTTCTCACCCATTCGGGTATTGATGAGTTTCCCAATGTAACAGAAAAAGATCTTGATGAAGTAATGCCCGTTATTGCAAAATATAATATCCCATTGCTTGCACATTGCGAAATTGAAAGTTCCTGTATCAATGAATTGGCAGCACATCCTGCCAGTTACAGGGAATACCTTGCCAGTCGCCCTAAACAATGGGAGAATGATGCTATTGCAATGATGATACGGTTGTGCCGAAAATATAATTGCCGGGTGCACATCGTGCATGTATCGTCGGCCGAAGCTTTGCCCATGATAGCAGCGGCAAAAAAAAAGGGGCTGCCATTTACAGCAGAAACCTGTGCGCATTATATTTATTTTGATGCAGAAAATATTCCTGATGCTCATTGTATCTATAAATGTGCACCACCAATACGTGACGCAAATAATAACCGGCAATTAAAAGAAGCATTAAAAACCGGTGTGTTGGATTTTATCACCACAGATCATTCACCCGCTCCGCCGGCGATAAAAGAAATCGAGAGCGGTAACCTGCAAAAAGCCTGGGGTGGAATTGCCGGCCTGCAATTTTTATTGCCAGCGTCATGGTCGGCAATGAAAAGAATGATCCCTCTGGAAGAATTTATTCCTTTACTCACATCCTGCCCTGCAAAATTTATCGGCGCTGCAGGTTGCAAAGGAAAAATTGCAGTTGGATATGATGCCGACATTACCATTTGGAATCCTGCCCAGGAAACGGTTATAAAAGAAGAAGATATTCTCTTCAGGCATAAAATAAGTCCTTATATTGGCGAGAGACTGAGTGGTGTTGTACAGCAAACCATAGTAAATGGCATCACCGTTTATCAGCACAATAAAATAATTAATAAAAACGCAGGACAATGGCTCTTTCGAAAGTAAAAGAAATAATTAAAGAAGCCCCGGCTTTTACACAATTAACAGACCTGGCTGCTGAAAGATTGGGTGGCAAGGTTTTATTTGCTACCGATGATTTTTTTGCAGAAAAAGAAAACCTCATAAAGCCCACAAGAGGAATTTTTATCACAGATAAATATACCGACCGCGGTAAGTGGATGGATGGATGGGAAAGCCGCCGTAAAAGAACTCCGGGCCACGATTGGGCGGTAGTGCAATTGGCAACGCCGGGAAAAATTATTGGATTTGATATTGACACTAATTTTTTTTTGGGTAACCATCCACCCAATGCATCGATAGAAGCCGTTTATATAAAAGATGCAGATCGGGTCAAGGATTGGGACAGCAATGCAATAGGATGGAAAGAGATTTTACTCAAATGTCATTTAGATGCGGGCTCACAAAATTTTTATGAAAGTAACAGTGGTGAATTGTTCACCCATATCCGTTTGCATATTTACCCCGATGGTGGCGTAGCAAGGCTAAGGGTGTATGGAGAAGTCTTTAAAGACTGGGATGCAGTTAGCGAAACAGATGAAGTAGACCTGGCTGCAGCGATCAATGGCGGCAAAGCCATTGACTGTAATGATATGTTCTTTAGTGCGATGGGTAATTTGATTATGCCGGGCCGCGGTGTGAACATGGGAGATGGTTGGGAAACAAAACGCAACCGTAC
>JAYWAN010000058.1:0-16527 GCA_043782405.1 Chitinophagaceae bacterium | reverse complement strand
GAGCATTAATGTACCGGCGGTAATTTGTAAAGGACAGATCAATAGCTACAGCAGTAGTTATACTAGCGGTGTAATATCCTACAACTGGAATTTTGGTGATGCAACTACAGGAACAAACAATCCTATTAATCATGTGTATGATGGATTAACGCCAAACCCAACCATCACACTCACCATCAAGGACCAGTTTGGCTGCATATTCACTGCAACACAAACGGTAAATGTAATTATACCACCGGCCTTAACCATTAACCCGGGACCGATAGTAAAACTATGTCCAAGCTGTCAGCCGCCGGTGACACTGACTACATCTCCGCTTGTTGGTTTCAGTGGATTTCAATGGTACCACAACGGGTCATCGATTGGCGGGGCTAATAATCCTACCTATCAGTTGTCATGCATTGGTAACCCAACAGGAAGTTATTATGTAACTGCAACCAGCAGTACGGGGCCTTGCCCCATCACTTCTGATACAGTGAATGTGGTTTACAATCCTTTACCTGATGCCATCATTCATCCAAGAACGATTCAGTGTGCAGGAAGTTTTCCGTACAATGTATCTTCTGTTATTTACAGCGGCCTTGTATATAATACCAACTATACGTATACCTGGTACCTCAATAATACCGGTAACCAAATATATACAACAACTTCTACCAACTTCCTGAATTATTCGGTAACTGCACCGGGCTGTAATGTGTTCATTGTAAAGGTTACGGATAATTTAACAGGTTGTTATGCTTACGATACAGCCTGTATCTGTTTTTCACCAAGCCCTGTAGTAAGTATTGCACCTGCAGGAGGAGCCTGTGCAGGAACACCGCAAACGTTTACTGCAACAGCCGGCCCGCTTGCGCCCGGATTATATAATTATGTATGGCAGGATGGAACACCGGGGCAAACCTATACCACCTCCTTTGCCGGAATATATACGGTAACTGCAGCAGATAAATATGGCTGTAACGCTAACGCATCCACGTTCATTAAACCACTGCCTTATGTAGAACTGTTTCCGCAAGGATGCGATACGCTTTGTGATACGGCACACTTGTATTTCCCCATTCCGCTTACATTATACGGAACGCCTTCTTATACCATTACCTGGTACGAAGGAGCAACTGTGATAGGAACAGGATTTAGTATTCCCATCATCGGCCTTGGTTTAGGTGCGCACACTATTCATGCAACCGTTGTGATGAATGGATGTACAGCCATTACCGCAAACCTTTACCTCTTCATTAAGCATTGTAATGATTGTGATTGTACGGGTAGCCATTGGGGTGAGATAAGTTTAATCGATATTACCGGCAGCCCGGTAATAATGAAGTGCAACAGCAATTATATACTGGAGTGCAACAAACCCTACACCATAAACGCTGCTTTCAACTGTAAGGATACCAGTTGCCCCGCAAAAGTTACTTATTCCCTGCAGCCACCAATAGGTTTGCCCATTACCGGGAATATGCCATTGACCTTTACACCCAATCAAAACGGCGTTTATGTTTTAACCATCTATGGCTGGTGTGGAAATAAGATCTGTGACAGCTGTGTAATCGACCTCACGGTAAAATGTTCGCCCTGCGATTGTAAAGGAAGTAAATGGGGCGATATTGTATTGACCCAGGATAATGGAGGAGGAAACCCGGGTGCGGTTGCAAATATTCCTGTGCCACAAAAATTAAAATGTAATGGTACGTATAAACTGGAATGTAACAAACCAGTAACGATCAATGCAAACTTTATTTGTAAGGATACATCTTGCCCTGGAAAAGTTACTTATACTTTACAACCGCCCACAGGATCGCCGATCACAGGCAATGCACCGCTAACATTTACACCAACACAAACCGGAACATATGTTTTAACACTGTACGGTTGGTGTGGCGATAAGATCTGCGACAGCTGTATCATCAAGTTTACTGTAAACTGTGTTGATTGCTGTAAAGGAAGCCATTGGGGAGAAATCATATTGAACCAGGGCGATATTGCCGGAAATCCCGGGGTAAAAGCAAATGTGCCGGTGCAACAGGTATTGAACTGCGGCGGTAATTATAAACTGGAGTGCAATAAACCTGTCACCATCACCGCAAACTTTATCTGTGCAGATCCCGCCTGTCCCGCAAAAGTCACTTATTCCCTGCAAGCGCCAGCAGGATCGCCATTAACAGGTAGTGCACCGCTAACATTTACACCAACACAAACCGGTACTTATATTTTAACCTTATATGGCTGGTGTGGAAATAAAATATGCGACAGCTGCGTGATAAAATTTGATGTAACCTGCATTGAAACCTGCGATTGTGCCGGAAGCCATTGGGGAGAAATGAGCATCACCAGTAACGGTGCTACCAAACCACTTGTTTGTAATAAGCAATACGACCTGAAGTGTAAACAAACCTTCACCATTAATGCTGCTTACAATTGCGCAAAACCTGCCTGCCCCGGTTCTGTTACTTATACATTAACACCACCATCAGGATTTCCAATATCAGGCAATACCCCTTTGACCTATACGCCAACACAATCGGGCAACTATACGTTGGTGTTATACGGCTGGTGCGGAAATAAAAAATGCGACAGCTGCATCATCCGGTTCAAAGTAGGGCCATGCGATACCTCTTCCTGCTGTACCTATACCATTAAAGTAGAAGCCGGAAATGTTATTTATACGCCAACAGGTAACGCAACAATTGCCAACCAGACATTTACCATTACGGGGATGCCGCCTGCACTTAGCGAAGTAAGGGCAGAGGTTCTGAGTTATGATATCAGCAGTAATTATAACAACGAATGCCTGGGATGTAAAACATTTCCTTTCACCTGGGCCAGTATCAACAGTGCTACCAATATCGTGACAGTGGTTCCAAAGATCACTTTGTTTGGAGGGGCTACTACACCACTCTTTAATCCAACAGGCGTGGCAGTTTACCAAAATCCACGTGAAGTGGTCTGGAATAATGGCAGTATATTCAGTATTGGTGCACCAATAGGCATTAACTTTATATTACCGCCGCAACCGGTGATCGACTGTTGCGAACTGAAAGGAAAGATTTGTGTGAAATTTACTTTCAGGGATGACCAATGCCATGAATGTGAAGTAGTGGTTTGTTTTGATGTGGTGATAAAGAAGAAGTAAGGTTCACGCAGAGGATGCGGTGAGCAGAGAACGCAGGTAAGAAAACCTCTGCGAACTCTGTATTTCGGTTTCCCAGCGTGAACTTCATTACCATAACGAAAAAAGAATTTGCTATGATGAGAAATAAATTAATACCATTTGCATTGCTGCTGGCATTGTTTTCTTCGCCCGGCTTTGCACAGGAAAAGAAGCCGGTATTTTCTATTTCCGGTACAATGGGCGTAAGCTATGAAGGCTATGGCCTCAGCCGCAGCCCTTCGGGCTGGACGGGTTACCAGCCACGCCGGCCATGGAACCAGGCCCGTTTTAATTTTACACCCACGATGAAATTCGGTGCCAACTGGAGCATTCCATTCAATATTAATTTTGCTGCCAAGCCTACCAATTTTGCCGGACCTTATTCAGGGATCATCAAACAGAATTTTGGTCAATACATTACCAACCCGATGAATAATTTCGGCATCAACCCAAAATACAAATGGGCCGAGTTTCAATTGGGCACGCAGTATTTAAAATATTCTGATCTCTCTACCGGCGATATCGGCATCTTTGGTGCAGGCTTCGACCTGCGGCCCAAAAGTTACCGTATTAAATTTTTTACCGGTGTTTCGCAGCAGGGCATCAGCTATTTTGCTGGCCCGCCTTCAGTAACGGGGGCCTATAAACGCAAAAATTGGATGTTCCAGTTGGGAAAAGAAAAAGAAGGAAAATACCTGTTTGCATTCAATATTGCCAAAGGAAAAGACGTACCGGCTTCATCTGCACCGCCGCCTGTAACCCTCAAACCGCAGGAAGGGTTTGTGATGAGCCTGCAAACAGAAGTCTTCCTGAAAAAAGGATGGTACTTTAAAGCAGAAGGGGCTAAATCAATCTTTACGAAAGACCTCACTACGGCATTGGACTCATCAAGAAAATCGTTGAAACCATTTATTGATGCCCATACTTCCACAGTTAATGATTATGCAGCGCAGGGCTCTATCGGTAAAAAATCAAAAGATTTTGATATCGGCATCACCACAAAATACCTGGGTGCAGGTTTTCAAACTACCGGTTACCCCTACCAGCAACCCGACAGGCTGGACTATACCATCAATACCCGCTTCAATGCCTGGCAACATAAAATGAATGTGGTGGCCAGTATCGGGCAAAGGGTAAATAATGTGAGCAATACCGCATTAAAAGCAAAACAGTTCATTGGTAACCTTAACTGGTTTACACAATTCAATGACAAGTGGAGCCTCAATGTGAGTTATAATAATTTTGGGTTTGAAACGGCCAGTGGCATCAATCCATTTGGTATAAAAAATGTGAGTAACGATCTTGGTATCAATCCCACAGTTAACTGGAACACAAAAAAAATGAATAACCTGATCAGTATAAGTTATAATTACAGCAAGTATAACGAGCGAGATGTGATCAGCGGCCTTACCACATCCAACAATACACACACGGCCTTACTTACTTATGTGCCTACATTCTTTACCAAAGAAGCTTCACCGGATTTCAGCGTATTGTATTTTTATAATGATGTACCCGGTGCAAAAATTTCTCTTACCACTATCAGCAGCGGGTTGAGTATGCCTGCCGCCAAAAAGAAACTACGGTTAAGGGGACAATTACAATACACCATTGGCAAACTGAACAGTTTCAGTAGTAACAAAAACTTTATCGCTTCCTGTAATGTTGATGTGAAGCTGAATAAAAAACTTACCTGGACAAACTTCATGACCACCAATTACTTTAAATATGGCAATGAAATAATTCCGAATGGCGCCAATTACCTGGAAAGCAATTTCCGAACAGGCCTCCAATACCGTTTTGACGCAAGCATCAAAAAATAAAAAAAGTATTATGAAAAAAATATTCCTTTCATTAATTACCATTCTTACGTTTGCTTCTGTAACTGCACAGTTGAAAGTAGATCTTATATTAAGTACCACCCCTCCCGCGGCATTATCAGAATGGGCCAGCCGAAGGGAAGTACTCACAGCGATCGTAAGCGGTCAACCTGGTTTACCCCCACAGCAGTTTAAAATAAAAGCAGAGATCAAAACAACCGATGGTACGGTTATTGGCACTACTGATCTTGCCAGGGCTGCTGTTTATACCACTTCGGCTGCAGGCACAGGTACTATTTTATACGCCGCCGATGTAGTGCCATTGGAAGTAATGATCTTTACCGGTAAATACAGGTCGTCATTACAGAAAACCGGCAAACTGCCCAGTGATAATTATATGCTTTGTGTAACACTGGTAAGGCTACCAGACTATCCGCCATCATCTAACCAGGTCTGCAAAAACTTTTACCTGGCAACTACGCAATTGCCCATTTTAATGAAACCGTATAACGAACAAGTACTGGATGCTGCCGCTGCACAAACGGCGATTACATTCAGGTGGACACCGGTTGTACCGCGTTTAACCGAACCCGTTACTTATCGCATACAGGTGGTTGAAGTATTGCCTCATCAAACAACAATGCAGGCATTAAGAAGCAACCAGCCCATACTTGACCAAAGTGTTACCAATGCAACACAATATATCTGGCGGCCTCAATTAGCTTTTGATACCGATGGTAAAGATGATGATTCGTCAAAGAACGAAAAGAACATCAACACCAGTGAAGCAGGGCTGGGTGCAGGAAAGGGAGGATTGGCGTTTATCTGGACCATTCAATCCCTTGATGTACATGGAAATCCTGTAACACAAACTGATGGCAGTGGTGAAGCAAGAAGTGAACCACTGGTATTTTATATTAAGATGAAGGCAAGAGAAAAAGGGAACAGATAAATTAAATATCACCATTAAGACACAGAAAACACTAAGTTGCACTAAGGCCCCTCTGCCCATTAGTGGTTTTTCAACCTATGTACAAACAAAGCTTTACCCCCGACCAGGCCCTCCCTAAAGCAAAACATTACTGCGCCTACCAGGAACGCTGCCACAGCGAAGTAAAAGATAAACTGTACAGTTTTGGATTGAATAAAAAAGAAACAGAGCAGATATTATCCCAGCTTATAGAAGAAAATTATTTGAATGAAGAACGTTTTGCTATACAGTTTGCCGGTGGAAGGTTCAGGATAAAACAATGGGGTAGGGTAAAGATAAAATACGAACTGAAACAAAAACAGGTAAGTGAATACTGTATAAAAAAAGCCGTTGCTTCTATTGAAGAAAGAGATTATTTAAAAACCCTGGAAAAATTGTTTGATGCAAAACTAAAAACCCTTAAGAGCGAGAAGAATATTTTTAGTAAGCGAAAAAAATTGCAGGATCATTTATTGCAAAAGGGGTTTGAGACGGGATTGGTGCGAGAGATGGTTTCAAAAATATGATCACTGAGCCCTGGGGGTTTTCTTACCACGCATACTTCACATGGTACCTCACCGACCTCCACTTATTAACTGCAGTATCCATATCACAGATCAGGTCTTTTCGTTTATACTTACCAGGAGCAAAAATATTATTTGAACGCTTTTCATTTTTTTCCAGCTGGTCCAGGCAAACCAGGCAACGGCTGAAAATAGCAATGGAAATAGTATCGATGAATTTTTTTATGTTGCGTAAGGGATACTTTGTTTTATAAGCAGCTTCATAACCCAGGCGAAGCGATGCTAAAAAATATATACGGACATGGCTGATATGTTCAGCCGTTGTTAATAATGTTGCGATGCCTTGCTGGTGATCTTCATACACATCAAAGATATCGTTGCTTAACTGCATTAATCCGCCAAGGCAATAGAGCATTTTTTCTTCACGCTTATCCATTGGATTATTAAAAACGGTGCGGTAAAATAATACTGATTCGGCACCTTTGCGGATAGTGATGTCTTTTAATTCCTCATAACCTAATGCTGTGCCTGATTGTTTTTTACTCAGCACCTGTGCAAAATACACCTGCGAAAGCTGGTTTTGCATCACCTGCGAATCAGGTACATTTTCCAGTGTTGTTTTTAAAAAATACAGGGATAATTTTTCGTAAACAGTTGCACCGTCAAATTTTTGCGGACTATCAATTAACGCTTTCAACTCTTCATTAGAAATATGTTGCTTATCAAAAAAATCATCGCCCAATCCTGTAATTACGCCCTGGCAGGTACTTGCGAGGCGTTCTTTCTGCGTCATTTTTCTTCCCCGTAAAACACAAAAAGCTTCTCCTAAAATTGCGGGTACAGCAAGGCCATAATAACCTGTTATCTTTTTAAAGTCTTTATCATCCATACTGCCGTCTGCTGTTCCTTTTGCCGCTTCCAGTTGGGGTGAAATATTTTCTTTGATGAATTTTTTCTGTCGGGCAATATTTTTAACAAGGGTAAATAACAATTGCGGGGTTTGCAATGCATTAACTATACGCCGGGGTCTTTTCATTTTTTGCAAAGCAGGAATATTTTTAACGAAAATAAAGAATAAACCACTAAGACACTGAGAGCACTAGGTTTTACTAAGCCTTAGTGCTCTCAGTAACTCTATAATCTCATTGGCTGCTTCTTCCAATACGTCAACGACCGCCACAACCATTCAAAAGGCCCGAAGCGGAAATAACGTAACCATATAGACGAAAAGAGGAGTTGGAATATCCATACCGATCCCACTACATAATAAAGCTGGTGGAAGTAAAGTCTGTTATAATTGCCCCAACCATAACCATAAAAAAAGAAAGTGCAGATGATGGACTGCATCAGGTAATTGGTAAAAGCCATTTGCCCCACATTAGAAAGAGCTTTCATCAACCCCGGCACCAGGCGGCTGCGGAATATCAGCATGATCAGCGAAGCGTGCCCGATGGTAAGCGGCAAACGCCGGAATTCGGCAAAGACCATATGTCCCACCCGCCAGCGGTCAACATACTCGCCCCAGGTGGCAGCACCCATATAGCCCTGGTCAACGATCATCCAGCCAACCGGTATACCGATGCCGTAACCGATCAGCATCCACATCACGTAAGTGGATGTACGCAATTTATTGGAGAAGAATCCCCAGAGAAATAAAGCCATGCCGATAAACATCATACAAAGCATATCCCATAAACCATTGTACATATACCATACTTCGCCGCCAACATTTTGCGGAATGAAATAAGTGAAAATAGTGGGATAACCTGATCGCATCTTGCGCTGGTTCTCATTAGTATAAAAAGTATCCGGCTTTTGCCTTTTTTCCATTTCTGTCCATTCTGTTTTTGCTGCAGCCTGTTCGGGAGTGAGTTTTTTCTTTTCTTTTACTGCAGATACGGCTTCATTGTACATATTCCTTTTATCGCGGCTTTCCTGGTAGTCGATATTTGATTTCAGCATAGTGAAGGCGATGCATACCAATCCTATCACAAGTAACCATTGCGGTTTTAATTTGCGGAAAGGAAATAATATCATGCCGCAGAGTCCATAAAAAAATAAGATATCTCCTTCCCATAATAATACAAAGGCATTGAACAACCCAAATAATACCAGCCATAGCAGGCGTCGGTAATAATATTCGGCTACCGTTGGCCCAAGCGGCGGATCTTTTTTATTAAGCATGAATAAAACCATGCCTGCACCAAATAACATAGAGAACAGTCCCCGCATGGTACCTTCAAAGAATACCATCACGGTGGCAAACGTATAATAATCCTTGCCCGAATGCGGAGCGTGTGTAATATTATACCAGAAATCCCAGTTGATACCAAAGCCGGGAATGTTCATCATTAATATACCAAGCAGGGCAACGCCACGAATGGTATCGATGCTTTTTATCCTGTCGGCGGTAGCAACCGGTTTAGCGGTTAATTGTTCACCGGAAGAATTATGTTGATCCATAAGAATGATTTAATGGTTGAGTTGATCAGGTTGCGGGTGAATCGGTTCGTTTTATTTTCCAGGGCAACCATCTGCGGTAGACCATACATCGCCACAACCACTCCAGCGGACCCATGGAATAATACCGAAGCCAGAAAATAGCAAAAACTATTTGCACCAGCCATATTTCGGCTGCTGTAAAATACAATTGCAGCTGTGTGAGTCTTCCAAAATATCCAAAGCCATATCCGTAAAAAAAGAAAGTGCAAAGAATGGTTTGTATGATATAGCTGGTCAATGCAAGTCTGCCTAGAGCAGCAATAGCCTGCCATAACCAGTTGAGCCATTTTATACGCAGCAATAAAAGGAACAATGAAGCATAGCCTGTTGCGAATAATATATTTTCTATCGGCAAGAATTGGTTAGGAGGGAAAGCCTGCATGTCGATATAGTTACCATAATCAAATAATTTTAAATTACTATAATGTAACCTAAACCATGCCAGCGCAAAACCAATGCCCAGCGTAATGACCGCGGTAATGATATATTTTGATGAGGAGAAACCATGATTAAAAAAACCAATACCCAATAAAAACATACCCAGGAACATCAGGGACGCCATTTCCCAGATGCCTACCTGGTAAAGCCACCATGATTCTTTGGTTTGTGATCTTTGCAACAGGTGGTTCCATGTTTTTGTATAACTGTTAATGCGCATGGCTTTATTTTCAGTGGCTTTTGCGGCAGAATCGTATTTCAATCCTTTTGTTATTCCTTCCCATTTGCCTTTTTCATCCGCCTGTTTCCTGGTAAGGGTATCTTTTTTCTTTGCAAGGGAATCATTAAGTTTTATCTGTGCCGGTGTATATTTTTCAATATTGATACTGTCTTTTTTTGCCCGGTCGGTGCTGTCCTGTTTAAATTTCTTTTCCAGCCCTATTACCACGGAATACTTTTTATGATCACCCCGGTCATCTGCATAGTTCCAGTATTGTTTACCGCAATAGACCAGTGTGCAAAGGATAGCGGCTATCAATAATCCTCTGGTACGCATGCGCCAGAAGGCAAATAATAAAATACCCATTACGCCAAAGCGGAAGAGAATATCACCGGGCCATAATAAAACAAATGCATTAAAGACACCAAAAATAATGAGCCATACCTGGTGACGTATATAAGCATCGGGTGCGGCTAACGGTGCCGGGTATTCCTTTTTTTGCATAAATACCAGCATGCCCGCGCCAAATAC
Source organism: Chitinophagaceae bacterium (assembly GCA_043782405.1). GTDB lineage: Bacteria > Bacteroidota > Bacteroidia > Chitinophagales > Chitinophagaceae > Ferruginibacter. Next base: position 6,368 of record JAYWAN010000058.1, on the reverse strand, counting down.
CATCGCCAGCAGGGCGGTCATTTTTCCCTCAAACAAAAAAGAGATGATATAAGCCAATTTATAATTACCCCCATGCGGACCGAGGCCAAAAAAATTCTGCTGGTTATTAGTAAAACCGCCAAATTCCCGGATGCTGATAACGAGGAGACCCAGTATTGCAATACCCCGCAGTGTATCCAGGGCAAGGTTATGAGAATGATCATCATGCTTTAACTCCGGAACTTTATCCGAAACGGGGGAAAGAGAAGAGCTCATGGTAGTTGGTTTTGGTAATTTCGCCTGATACTATTGTTAAATATAAGTATTTAATAATAATAGTCAATAGTGAATAGTCAATAGAAAAGCCGCTAAGATTTTAATCTTAGCGGCTTTGTGTTCTCCCTGCCTGCCTTCAGACAGGTTTACGATTTACATGGATTTGAAATTATTTTTTTTGCGGACCAAGTGGCATACTGGATCATAGGGTATGCAAAAAAGGCAAAAATATTTGGGATCAGGCGTGGCTGTAATAATCTTCCTCGCTTTCTCCGTAAATATTGCCTTCGCTGAGGTAAGCAAGGCCACTGTTGAGGTAATGCTTACCTACTCTTAATAAACGGGCAATGGCGTTATTGGCCCTGCTGAAATAATTGCGGGCCTGCTGTGCTTTACTTATCCTGTTGTTATTCTTTTTTTCATATCATTTGTTTTGTATTAGAACATAGAGAAAAACCGTGCCAAAAACCTGTTGATTATTAAAAATGCCCCCTGAAATTTATCAACGACAGCCAAAATTTAATATAGCAACAGCTTTTTTACTCAGGCATGACCATAAAAAAATTCCCCGCCGGGGACATATTTAATAATCCCGTTTTGCGACACTATATTATTAGCGCTGAAATACTTAGCGATATTATACCGCTGCTCTGCTGTCCTGTGTGGCCTCCGGGAATCATGGCCTGCAACCAGGTCAGTTATTTTGAATATGGTTACACTGCTGTCGTGCTTCTTTTTCATACCGGTTAGTTTTGTTCAGTAAAAAGGTCAGAAAAACCGTGCCAATTTTTGAGAGGGAACCACTAAGGCGCTGAGTGCACAAAGGAGCACTAAGAAAGTTTAACTGAACGGGGTAACAAATCGGGAGGTTGGTTGATATACTCATGAACCAACTAAAAATCAAGTGTATGAAAAAGAAAATTACCAGGGCCTTCTTTAAAATGGCGGGCATTACTTCAATAATTGTTGCAGTAATATTTACAAAAGCTTTTTGCCAGAGCCCCATGCTTAATGCAGGTATCAGTGCATATAAACTCGTTGTTGCAGCGGGTAAACAGGTAAACATGAGGTTGCCCAAAGACATCCGTTCGGGCGATGTTATCAGCGGTACTGTTGTAGAAAACGCGGCAAACAAAGCAGCAACGCAAAAAAACACCTCTTCTGTACTGGAAGGAGTGGTTATTGAAATGGTTGGGAAAAAGTACGTGCTCAGTAATCATCTTATTTCCTTTGTTGTTCCTGCAGGTGTAACTGCAATTCCTTTTATATTAAAGAACGCAGCAGGAAAGATCATTGATCGAGGCCAGGTTCCCGTTATCCCATCAGGGATATCTTTACCGGTTATGCCGACAGGTAATATCACCCAAATATTTTTTCCGCAGGAAATAACACAACCCGGCGATGTGCTTCCAATAAGTGGTAAGTTTGACGGGGATGCAGCCAATACCAATGTATTACTCAATGGCCAGCGCTGCGATATCATTGCAGAATCTCCAAGACAAAGTTTTGCAGAAGTGCCACAGAATACGGCAGCGGGTGTTACAAATATTACCATTGCGGAAAACAACAACACACCAACCACAACTAAAATAAATATAGCCGTGCTTAATTTAACCGCAGATAAATTGAGTTTACGCAGAGGAGAAAAAACAAATATAGAAGTAAAGATAACTGGCCTTGAAGGACTTTCAGAGGTGAACCATAAGATTAGGCTGGATCTGGTGAACCAATCCCAACAAACCATTGCTTTTGCAAAAGAAAGCGGCAACACGATAACAAAAGAAATCAATACATCATCAATTAAGAACGGGGTATATGAATTCAAGACCCGCATCATTGGAGTAACAGCGGGGAACTATAATATACTTGCCAGTTTAACACTGCCTGCTACCAATAACCCCTGTGTTGATGCCTACCTTGCACGGATGGCCGAAATAAAGGCCAGCAAGGAAAAAGCTATTGCAGATTGCAACAATGCTTTGTGTAAAGCAAATGCTGAAGCCGCGGCAGAGAAGCTGGAAAAAGAATGTGCGGATGAATTTTTAAAATGCGAAAAGAATAAATAATTTCACGCAGGGAAGCAGAGACTAAGAGAACAAAACAAAAAAAGAATAAAGAGAAAAAATACAATGGATTTTCTCTTAGCAGATTGTCCTTTTCTTCCTTTCGTAAAACCCTTCTTACTCTTCTATCACCTGCATCGCCACCCTAAAACCAATATCTGATGCAGGCTTAGTATAATTTTTTTCACTGCTGATGCGTACCTTATAAGAAGGATCGTCGTAACCGCCGCCGCGGGCAATGCCTTTTTCTTCGGTCATTTCGGCAACGTTACCGCACATATTATAGATGCCGAAAGAATTTGGATAAAAAGAATTTACCGGACCGGGGATGATAGTGCCATGGTGAAACGCCATTACGGTATCGGGGAACTCGTTGTATTTTTTTGTAAGCGAATCGTAAACAAACCGGGTGTATTTAAAATTGCATAAATATTTTTTGCGGTTATTCTGCATGAAGCCGGTTCCCCAGGTATATACTTTGCTGCTATCGCCCTTGTTGGCTGCAAATATCCATTCGTCTTTGGTGAGCAGGCGGAAGATTACCTGTTTGAATTTTCTTTTAGGGTATTCATTATATTTTTTGGTAAGCCAGGCGCAATAGGCTTTAGCAGCATCATAGCTAACACCTACTACAGGGTATTCATTAAAATTAGGATCGCGGAAATAATAGGCCACATAAGGTTCGTTATAATTGGTCTCACTTCTCCAGCAGTTAGTATCGGGCAGGAATACACGATAAATATCAATTTGCCGGTCTTCCAAAAGCTCCGATAAAAAATCCCTGTAATCTGCATTGGCCACTTCGTACCTCCCTACATAAAGGTGTTCCTTTACCCTTGCATAATTTTTCCTGAATTCCTTTCCGCTGAAATTTGCCGATGGCGGGCTGATAAAAGCCATGATGGCGATAAGGAGGAACAATACTGGTGTGTATTTCATTTGCGGCGTTTTCATTATCAGGATATAAATATAATCCTTTATTAAATTTAAACTTCCGCCTCATCTTGTACACTGGTAGTAAAAGAAACACCCCTCATTAAATTATTATTCCCCTTCCCCAACTTTTTACCCGTAATTTTGTTACTACACTTTAAAATACCCCCTTATGCCATCAACCCGAGCTTATGCGGCACTCAGTGCTACTACACCCGTTGTACCTTATACCATCGACAGACGAAATCCCAAACCACATGATGTACAACTGGAAATTCTTTACTGCGGTGTTTGCCACAGCGACCTGCACACTGTACGCAATGAGTGGGGCGGTACCATGTATCCCAGCGTACCCGGCCACGAGATCGTTGGAAGGGTAACTGCAGTAGGAGATCATGTAAAAAAATTCAAAGTGGGCGATCTTGCCGCCATCGGCTGCCTGGTAGACAGTTGCCGCGAATGCGATAACTGTAAAGAGGGACTGGAACAATACTGTGCCAACGGAATGGTAGGTACTTATAACGGCCAGGAAAAAGACGGTAGCGGCTATACGCTTGGCGGTTACAGCAAATCTATTTCGGCACACGAAGATTTTGTACTCACCATTTCCGATAAACTACCGCTTGAGGGTGTGGCACCATTATTATGCGCAGGTATTACCACTTACTCGCCCCTGCGCCATTGGAAAGTTGGTAAGGGAACAAAAGTGGGGGTTTTGGGATTGGGTGGACTTGGACATATGGGCGTAAAACTGGCCGTATCCATGGGTGCCGAGGTTTCGATGCTTAGCCATACTGCCGCCAAAGAAGCTGATGCAAAAAGACTGGGGGCCCATAAATTTGTATTAACTACCGATAAAGAACAAACGAAAGCTGTAACAGGTTATTTTGATTTTATACTCGATACGGTTTCCGCCGACCATGATTATAATTTTTACCTCACCCTGCTGCGCACAAATGGTAATATGGTTTGTGTTGGAGCTCCCCCAAGCCCTGCACAAATACCGGCATTTAATCTCATCTTCGGACGTAAAAGTATCGGCGGATCTTTAATTGGAGGTATTCCCGAAACACAGGAAATGCTGGACTATTGCGCAGCTAATAATATTGTTAGTGATGTGGAAGTTATCGCAATAAAAGATATCAATGAAGCATATGAAAGAATGCTGAAGGGAGATGTAAGATACAGGTTTGTGATTGACATGGCTACATTATAGGCACAATTAAGCCCGGGCCCATTGACGCTTATTATGCATTTTCTCTTGATGTGCTTAGCTTAAAACTCGGCACTCTTTGGATACCTCGGAAATGGTATCACATCCCTGATATTTCCCATGCCTGTTACAAATTGTACCAGGCGTTCAAAGCCAAGTCCGAAACCAGCGTGCGGACAGGCACCAAATTTTCTTGTATCCAGGTACCACCATAATTCTTCGGCTGGGATATGCATTTCTTCCATGCGCTGCGTAAGTTTATCCAAACGTTCTTCACGCTGCGAGCCCCCAACAATTTCGCCAATGCCTGGTGCCAGGATATCCATAGCGGCAACCGTTTTGCCATCATCATTCTGGCGCATGTAAAAAGCTTTTATCTCTTTTGGATAATCAGTCAATATCACCGGCTTTTTAAAATGTTTTTCTACCAGGTAACGTTCGTGTTCACTCTGCAGATCAATACCCCATCCTTCTATGAGGTACTGAAATTTCTTTTTCTTGTTATGATTACTTTCTTTTAAAATATCGATGGCTTCGGTATAGGTTAAACGCTGGAAGTCGTTGTTCACCACAAAATTCAGTTTATCTATCAACCCCATTTCACTTCTTTCGATCTGTGGTTTTTGTTTTTCTTCTTCTTCCAGCCGCTGTGCTAAAAATTCCAGGTCTTCCTTATTGTTGTCCATGGCGTGCTGTATCACATACTTGATAAATTCTTCAGCAAGATTCATGTTATCTTCCAGGTCGTTGAACGCCACTTCAGGTTCTATCATCCAAAACTCTGCCAGGTGCCTTGTGGTATTGGAATTCTCTGCACGGAAGGTTGGGCCAAATGTATAAATATCACTGAAAGCCATTGCTGCCAATTCCCCTTCCAGTTGCCCGCTTACGGTAAGATTGGTAGCACGGCCAAAAAAATCTTCTTTAAAATTTATTGTACCATCATCATTTTTTGGTGCAGTGCCGTCTAATGGCAATGCAGTTACTTTAAACATTTCTCCGGCACCTTCTGCATCACTGGCGGTAATGATGGGTGTATGCAGGTAAACAAATCCCTTATCATTAAAAAATTTATGAATGGCATAGGCTAACGCATGGCGTACACGAAATACGGCACCGAATGTATTGGTGCGGAAGCGCAGGTGAGCGATCTCCCTTAAATATTCCAGGCTGGGGCGGTTCTTGATCTGTAATGGAAATTTTTCGCCGTCACAATCGCCCAATATTTCAATTGAGTTGGCTTTTAATTCTATTTTTTGCCCCTTACCCTGTGAAGGGATTATTTCTCCCACAGCTTTAATGCAGGCACCGGTGGTAATACGTTTCATTGTGGTATCATCCAGCAATCCTAATGCAGCCACTACCTGTAAATTATTATTTGTGCTGCCGTCATTAAGTGCGATGAACTGGCTGTTGCGGAAGCTGCGTACCCATCCCATTACTGTTGTTTCGTAACCTGCCTGTCCGGAGGGCAGGTTGGCATTATCGCTGGCCAGGAGTTCTTTGATCTTGCTTCTTTTATTGAACATATGAATACTTTGATGCTGCAAATATAATATAAGCCCGGTAAAGGGTTTCACCGAGGTATAACCGGGGTGTCGGGGACGCTGAAACAGGCGCTCTGCGGGCGCTTTCGCCTTTATCCCTCTGCATGAAACTTCAAAAAATATTGCATTTTGTAAAAAAAGGACTACTTTTGAGCCGGAAAGGGCCGATATAAGTATAATCCAATCATCTTTATCAGGTATTCATATTCCATCAAAATAAATTCTCAATTACTTTTCAGATTTTTTAAGAGCGATTTTTGAAGAAATCATTTTCAACTTTTTATGTACGATATTTTACAACTGAACGACCTGCTCGTTCCTGAGTTGCTCGATATAGCAGAGCAATTACAAGTACCC
>JAYWAN010000057.1:0-41105 GCA_043782405.1 Chitinophagaceae bacterium | reverse complement strand
CTTCATAATCGCTGTTGATGCTTTTTAAAGCCGTATCCAGCTCAAAAGTAAAAGCATCAAGGTCATCCGGGGCATTATCAAATTCTATTAGCCACTCGTGTGTACCGTTATTCCCTTCACTGAAAAAAACCGGTGCAGCGGTATAATCATTTACAACAACACTGGTTTTTTCTGCAGCGATAGCGATGGCTTTATCACTGTTGTCAACGATCACTTCTTCGCCAAATGCATTCATATAATGTTTCAGGCGGCCACTTATTTTTATTTTATAAGGATTAAGCGAAGTGAACTGGATGGTGTCACCGATCAAATAACGCCAGAGCCCCCCGGTAGTGCTGATCACTAACGCATAATTCTTTCCAACAATAACATTTTTTAAACCGATTGTAACAGGGTCTTTCTTACCATATTCTTCCACAGGCATGAATTCATAAAAAATTCCATGCTCTGTAAACAATAACAAGCCATCATCACCCGGGCTTTGCTGACCGGCAATGAACCCTTCACTGGCGTTATATATTTCTAGGTAGTTTATCTTTTCGCCAATGATCTTATCGAACTGTTCTTTATAAGGCACAAAAGAAACACCACCGTTGATATACAATTCTAAATTTGGCCAAACCTCTTTTATTGTTGTTTTTCCTTTTATTTCTAAAATGCGTTTTAATAAAAGTAATGTCCAGGTAGGCACACCGGCAAGTGAGGTTACGTTTTCTCCTGCGGTAATCTGTGCCAGCTTTTCAATTTTATTTTCCCATTCATCCAACAACGCCACGCTTAATTCGGGCGTACGCAGCCATTGCCCCCAAAAAGGGGAGTTCTGCATCAGTACGGCACTCAGGTCACCATATTGTATATCATCATTCACTTTGCTGATCTGGTGAGAGCCGCCAACAACCAACCCTTTTCCTGTTAAAAGATCACTGGAGGGGAAATTTTTATAGTAATTGCTTAATACATCTTTACTGCCCTTAAAATGATTATCGTGTAAACTTTCTTCACTGATGGGAATGAATTTGCTTTTATCCGATGTGGTGCCCGACGATTTTGCAAACCAGTTAACAGGGGTATTCCATAGAATATTTTCTTCACCGTTCATCATGCGATTGATATAAGGTTTAATATCATCGTACTCATGAATGGGCACATTCTTCTTGAATTCCTTAACCGTAAATAGTTTTGAAAAATTATATTTCTTCCCGAACTCGGTGTACTGCGCTGCTGTAACTAGGCCTTGTAATACTTCCCGCTGGGCAGCTACCGGGTGATTGCTCCAATTTTCGATACGCCATAAGCGCATCCTTGCCAGTTTGGATAAAGCGGGGGAGAGCAGTTTCATTTCTCTGCCAAGATATATAATTATCGGGCAGCTTCATCATGTAAATAATCCTTTCGCTTCAATTCAAAATTCTTACCCAGGTATAAGTTGCGTACCTGCTCGTTATTGGCAAGCTCTTCGGCCGTGCCGTGGGTGAATATTTTTCCGTCTATTAAAAGGTAGGCCCTGTCGCAGATAGAGAGGGTTTCATTCACATTATGATCAGTTATGAGGATGCCGATATTCCTGAATTTTAGCCTGGCTACAATGGCCTGTATATCTTCTACTGCAATAGGATCAACACCGGCAAAGGGCTCATCTAATAAAATAAATTTTGGATCAACGGCCAGGGCACGGGCTATTTCTGTTCTCCTGCGTTCCCCGCCGCTTAAGGTATCGCCATTATTTTTACGCACCAGTTGCAGGCGAAATTCATCCAGCAGTGTCTCCAGTTTTTCTCTCTGTTGCTGCTTGTTCAATTTGGTCATTTCCAATACCGCCGAAATATTGTCTTCCACACTTAGTTTCCTAAATATGCTTGCTTCCTGCGGTAAATAACCTATTCCCATTTGCGCCCTTTTGTACATGGGTAGTTTGGTGATATTGATATCGTTTAAAAAAACCTCGCCTTCGTCGGGCTTTACCAATCCTACCACCTGGTAAAAGGAAGTAGTCTTGCCGGCACCGTTAGGTCCCAGTAAGCCAACGATCTCCCCCTGCTTCACATTGAAAGAAACTTTGTTTACCACCGTACGGCTGCCGTAAACTTTTACCAGGTTATTGGTTTGTATGGTTAAACTCAAACTAATTTGTTTTAAGCAAAAATAGTGTAAACCTTTAAATACGCTTTATACATTAATTATTTAACAGCTGTTTGTGCTTTATAGCTTCTTAACTATGTTTGCAGATATTTAGCGATAATGAAAGTAACAGACCATATCAATGCTGCAAAAGACACCCTGATCTCTTTTGAAATCCTTCCCCCATTAAAAGGAAAAGGAATCCAGTCCCTGTATCAGCACCTTAACCCGCTGATGGAATATAAGCCAGCTTACATTAATGTGACCTATCACCGTAGCGAACATGTATTTAAAAAAAATGCAGATGGCAGTTTTCAAAAAGTGGTTATACGGAAAAGGCCGGGTACCGAAAGCATTTGTGCGGCAATAATGAATCATTATAATGTAGATACTGTTCCGCATTTGATCTGTGGCGGTTTTAGTGTAAATGAAACTGAGGATGCATTGATAAACCTTAATTACCTGGGGATCGATAATGTATTGGTATTACGTGGAGATGCGGCAAAAAATGAAACGGCTTTTTTACCAGAGCCCGGCGGACATAAATATGCCAGCGACTTGCTTAAACAGGTAGCAGATCTTAACTCGGGCGTGTACCTGGAACAGGACCTGAAAAATACCAGCAAAACAAAATTTTGTATTGGTGTTGCCGGCTATCCCGAAAAACATTTTGAAGCACCCAATATGGAAAATGACCTGCATTATCTAAAGTTAAAAGTAGATATGGGGGCTGATTATATCGTTACACAAATGTTCTTTGATAACGAAAAATTTTATGCATTTGTAAAAGCCTGCAGGGATATTGGTATAACGGTGCCGATCATACCGGGACTAAAACCTATTTACAATTTTAACCAGCTTACCATATTGCCTAAAGTGTTTCATATCGACCTGCCACAGGCGCTTACCAAAGAGATCATTAAATGTAAAACAGAAGAAGCAGTAGAACAGGTGGGTACGGAGTGGTTGCTTTACCAATCAAGGGAATTGAAAAAATTTGGCGTACCCATATTGCATTATTACACTTTGGGCCGGCCAAATATCATTGAAAATGTAGTGAAGGCGATCGTATAAATACAAACCCGGTTACCATTGTTGCAACCGGGTTTAATTATTTATTACGTTGTTTTATTTCAACAAAGACGCAAATACCGCTTCATTAACTTTAACAGGGTATTTTTTTTTGAGGTCGTCAACCCATTTTTCTTCCAGGATATTCTGGTAGTCATTAATTACCAGGCCACGGGCTTCTTCGAAACTACGCTGCAGGCCGCCTTCATAAAGCGTTACTATTTTAATAAAGCTGGCTGTTCCATCAAGGCTATTGACTACGGGTGTTGATATTAAGCCGGCTACAGCTTTTGTATCAACAGGTAAGGGTAATTGGGAAAGTTCATAACGTCCCGAATCTGCCTGGATATTATTATTTCCCTCTTCTGTAATTTTCTTCCAGGCCTTCCCGCTTTTCAGCGCAGCAATAGATTCTTCGGCAGTTTTCATGTTTGAGCAATTAAAAAGAATAACGCTGGCACTTGGGGCCCACAGGTAATTCTTCTTGTTTTGTTCGTACTGTTTTAATAAACCATCATTATCACCCGCCGCATTGCCCCATACTCTTTTTTCCATTATCTCGAACAACATATTACCTTCTTTAAACTCTTCCATCTGGTAGCGGAACTCTGCATTATATTCTTCCAGGTGCTTTTTATAATATTCCTGCGCTGAGGTAGTAATAAATTTTGCGAGCAATGCTGTATTGTTCTCACCCTTATACAACTCGGAATTGCTTTTATAACCACGTACAAAATCCAACCATTCAACGCCCTTTACATTGCTCTTTGCAAAACTAAAAATCACTTTATCATTGATAGGGAATTTTTTTTGCGGCAGATCGGCGTTCAGGTCAATGATGCTGTCGGCATAACGAAACAGTTCCGCGTCTTTTACTGCGGGGTTCCTCTTAAAACCGATTTTTGCCATGATCTCTTTTATAAATTTCTCTTTTGCGCTGGTTATGCGAAGGTCCTGCAGCACTTTTTGTTTCAGGTCATAATTATTATTGGCGTCATTTTTATCGGACGGGGTTGGCGTTTGCTTTAATCGTTTAACGATATGAAGCCCATAAGGAGAAACAAAAGCCCTCCCCACTTCCCCGTCTTTGGTAAGCTTAAAAACCTCTTTTTCAAAAGCCGGGTCAAACTTCCCTGTGCCGAACTCGGGCATTTCGCCACCTCCAATATAACTCAGCTTATCATCACTGAATAGTTTTGCCATATTTGCAAAATCTTCACCATGTTGTATTGCATTGTAAATTGAATCAGCTTTTTGCTGTAAAGCCTTTATATACAAGGATTGGTCTCCTGGGGGAAAGGCCAGTAGTATTTGTGCGATCCTCCACTTGCCGGCACTCTTTCTTTCTTCTATAACCTTAAACATGTGTAAACCGTTCTTAGTACGGTAAGGGGTACACGCTTCCCCGGTCTTTAAACCGTAAATGATATTTTCATAGTCATAAGGCACACTGAAAACCGTAATAAAGCCCAGGTCGGTTTGTTTAATAGGAACATATTTACTGGCGACCTCTTTTACCAGGCCTTCATAATCTTCGGTCCTGTCTTTTAATTTCCCCTGCAACTCCTTCATGGCCTTCCAGGCATCAAGCGTGTCTGCCGGGTTCATATTGGCACCAAAGCCGATAAAAAAATGTAAAACATGAATGTCTTTCTGGCTGCGTAAAAAAGCTTCGTCTATCAATTGATTGACCTCTTTCTCATTATTCATATAGCTTTCATCCACCTGGCTCCTGAAATTCTGCAGATCATATTGGAGTTGTTGCAGGGTATCCAGTCGCATATCCTGCGCAGCCCTTACTTTAAGCTTAAACTTTGTGTAAAGGTCAAGGTATTCTCTCAGCGATTTTTCCTTATCGGCAACAGGTGTTTTATTTTTATTGTATGCCCTTAAAAACTCTTCTTTATCAACCACTGTGCCACCATAAGTGAATAATGTTTGCGAAAACAGCGCCTGGGTAAAACAAAGCCATACAAACAATAATAAAATTCTTTTCATCAGTCGTTAAGTTTTAATACTAAGGGTTGTTTTTCCATTTTACCTCCAGGAGTTCATTTAATTGCTGGAAGGTCAGTTTTTTACCGATAATATGTTTGTCTTTGTCCAGTAAATATAATGTGGGCGTTAAAGTGATATCGTATAATTGCCTGAAACTTGCTTTTTGTGCTGCAAGATCAGCTTTCTCCATTTCTTTGGTTTGGTAAACGTTTACCCAGTCTGAAAGATTGTGTGCTTTTATATAATTTACCCATTCGGTTTTAAGGTTCTCTTTTTCATCCTGGGTAAGAACGGCATATATCTTCAAATTATGTTTTTTCCAGCTTGCCTGGTAAATGGAATCTATCCGGGGGATCTCTTCTTTACAATGCCCGCAGTTGGGGTCCCAAAAACAGATGATCGTGTAATCGGCATTTACATCATAGAGAGTAGCGGGCTTTCCGGTACTGTCAACCATTTCCAAGTTTGCCCCCTTTTCCCCAATCAGGTTGGCCATCAGCATATATGCCCTGCGGCTGATGGTTTCCATTTGTTTTTCATTGAGCCAGTTGCTTAAGCCTTTGCTATGGTATTTTTCAAAAAGATGAACAAACACGGCATCCTGCCCCATGTACTTTGGGTTAAGGTATTCATCAGTAAGCCAGTTCAACATGAATTTGAACATTTCGGGCGAAGACCTTGCCAGCAATAATTTATAATCAGCATCTTTTATGATACTATCTGCGGCCTGTGGCAACACTTCATGATAATAACGATCGAGTTTTTTCATGAAGAACGGTGTGCGTATCACCCGGTCATCCATAAAGCTGATCCCATCCCAATAATGGCTTTTATAATAATAATAATTATTCACGGAATCCTGGTGGGTAATAGGTCTTTTGGCAGCGGTAGCAGGCTCTTTCATAGCATTCAGTAAAACAGCCAGCATAGATTTGGGCTGGGTCTTTATGAAATTTTCCCTGTAGTCGTTCAACAGTTTATTATAGGCGTTATAATTTTTTTCGTGTAGTGAGGAATCGGCTTTTGTCCTGGAATTGGTATAAGCGATCCTTTCCGCCTCCATGAATTTACCCTTTGATGCCACAAACTTTTGGTATTGCTGGTAGGGGATATTTTCTTTTGACCCGGTTACAAAGGTTTTATTGACCAGGTCGGAAGTGTCGGCCTTTACAGTAATGACCTGTTCTTTATCAATCAGGAATTCTGCCCTGAGTTGTTTACCCGGGAAGACAAGAACATAAATACCCGGAAGCAATTTGGCCGGGCCTTTAAAAACGGCTGTGCCGCTATTGTCTACCGCAGCAGAATCTGCAATAATGAGGTTAGCCCCCATATAGTAAGTCAAATAGGCAATACCGGATTTATAACCGGGCGCCTGCAGGGTAATGCGGAAGCCCTGACCAAAACTTAACTTAACCGCAAGGGTTAGTAAAAAGAAAATAAACTGTTTTTTCATCGTAATTTAAGGTTTGCAAATGTATTTAAAATCGCTGGTTAATCAGCAATCAGCGGGGTAACAGCGGTTTAAAAATTACAATTCATTAACAAAACAAAAATCATGATATAAGGGGTATTTTTGCAGCCGTGAGAAAGAAAAACAAGAAAATCATACTGGAAAACATCGCCGTCACCGCTTATGCAGCCGAAGGAAGGGCCCTGGCAAAGCTGGATGGCAAAGTGATATTTATCTCAGGCGCCGTGCCCGGCGATATTGTCGATGTATTGGTCACTAAAAATAAAAAGGATTGGGCCGAAGCCAGGGTTATACAGATCAGGGAATATGCCAGGGAAAGAGTGACCCCTTTTTGCAGGCACTTTGGCACTTGCGGGGGCTGTAAATGGCAAATGCTTCCCTATGAAAAACAACTGGAGTACAAACAACAGGAAGCGGTACAAAACCTGCAAAGGATCGCAAAGGTTCAACTTCCTGAAATATTACCCATCATCGGCGCTGCAGGTACAGTTCATTACCGCAATAAACTGGAGTTTACGTTTAGCAATAAACGCTATTTACTGCCCGGGGAAATAAAGGAAAGTCCCCCTGAAGAAAAGATATTAAATGAGCCCGCCCTCGGATTTCATGTGCCCCGTATTTTTGATAAAGTGCTGGATATACAGGAGTGTTATTTAATGGATGAGGTAAATAATGTTATCCGGAACACCATTCGCTCTTTTGCATTGGGAAATAATTATTCTTTTTATGATGCAAAGGAACATACAGGATGGTTGCGTAATATCATCATCCGGTATTGCACCACAGGTGAACTGATGGTGAATATCTGCCTCAATTATGATGAACTGAGCGACCGCACAAAACTCTTTGATCATTTATTAAAGGAAGTTCCTGCAATTACCACATTGTTATATACCATTAACCCCAAATGGAATGACAGCATTTACGACCTGTTGCCACAAGTGTACCATGGTAAAGGGTTTGTTATGGAGAAGCTGGAGAATTTTCAATTCAAGGTATCGCCGAAATCATTTTTCCAGACCAATACCCAACAGGCAGAAAAATTATATGCCGTAGCCAGGGATTTTGCAGGGCTTACCGGTAACGAAGTGGTGTACGACCTGTATTGCGGAACAGGCAGCATCGGCATCTTTGTAAGCGAAAAAGCCAAAAAAGTGATCGGTGTGGAAGTAATTGAAGATGCTATTGCTGATGCTAAAGAAAATGCTGCGCTCAACAATATAAACCACGCTGAATTTTTTGCCGGCGATGTGATCAAGATATGCAATGATGAATTTTTTAAACTACACGGAAGCCCCGATGTGATCATCACCGATCCCCCACGTGCGGGGATGCACGAAAAACTGGTCAGTAAACTTTTAGCAATCGCAGCACCTAAGATCGTTTATGTAAGCTGCAACACGGCTACCCAAGCAAGGGATATCGGCTTGCTGGGTGAAAAATATTCGGTCGAAAAAATTCAACCGGTGGACATGTTCCCGCATACACACCATATCGAATGCGTGGTGCTGCTTAAACTGAAATGAATAATTATCAATTAACTTTGTGCCATGTCTTTTAATAATTACGGAAACAGGGTTCAACGAACCACGCCGATCGTTCTTAATCTTATCATCATTAACGGATTGGTTTTTGTAGCACAACTTTTTTTGGACAAGACTGCCGGCTTAACCGATAAGCTGGCTTTATATCCGTATGGCAGCGGCCAGTTTAAACCCTACCAGCTGGTTACGCATATGTTTGCTCACGCCAACTTCATGCATATTCTTTTTAACATGTATGGATTATGGATGTTTGGCACAGTGCTGGAAAGGTCGTGGGGCCCGAAACGTTTCCTGATCTTTTACCTCGCTTGCGGACTGGCAGCAGGAATAGCGCAGGCATTGCTGGTACATGATTTTCCTGCTATTGGCGCTTCAGGAGCCATTATGGGATTGCTGGGCGCTTTTGGATATCTTTTTCCCAACACACAGTTTTTTATCATCCCCATCCCATTTCCCATCAAAGCAAAATACCTAGTGGCCATTGTTGCCGCAATTGATCTTTTTAGCGGGTTTCACCCGGGCGGCGCAGATAATATTGCACACTTTGCACACCTTGGCGGATTGGTAATGGGATTATTGCTGGTGATTATCTGGAATAAGACCAATAAAAAAACTTTCTATTAGCACTAACATTTTTTTATTACGGGTGTTTGTAATTTTACATCAATAAAACAATCAATGGGAGAATCTGACAGGTATATTGAATACAGGGATAAAAACCGGCAGGGAATAATTAATTTTAATATTAACAGCCCGGTAGTATTACTGGTTATTATAAACTTCTCCGTTTTTTTATTTGTAAAATTCCTGTCATTTGGCCAAATCACCGGCGACACATCTCTGGTTCCTTTCTTTTATGAAAAGCTCAATGCTTTTTTGGTGGGTACCACTTTCAGACAAGCACTTTACCAGCCATGGAGTATTATTACCTATAGTTTTTTTCATTTTGAATTTCTTACCCTGCTCAGTAATATGCTCTGGCTATGGTGCTTCGGCAGTATACTGCAAACACTTGCGGGCAATAGGCATACCTTTCCTGTTTATTTATATGGAGCGCTTGCAGGATCCATTGCATTTATTGCCACGCTTGCCTTGCTTAAAACACCGGGTATATTCACTTCTTTTTATTTGTATGGTGCCAATGCTGCGGTGATGGCAGTGGCCGTGGCCGCAACCGTGCTTGCTCCGGGCTTTCGTATTTTCCGACAACTGGGTGGGGGTATGCCCATCTGGATATTAACCCTTGTTTATATACTGGTTGACCTGACGGGAATGGGAACCGCATCAACACCTTTTTATGCAGCACACCTTGCGGGTGCATTAACCGGCGGTTTATATTCGCTGAGCTATATCCGGGGATATAACTGGGGCTCGTGGATGAACAGGTGTTATCAATGGTTTATGGGATTATTCAACCCCAATAAGAAAACAAAAACTCACACTATAAAGGAAAAAGTTTTTTATGAAACCGGCAAAAGAGCGCCTTACAATAAAAAAGCAAATCTTACACAACAACGTGTAGATGAAATCTTAGACAAGATCAATCAAAAAGGATACAGTTATCTTACCGACGATGAAAAAAATATTCTTAAAAGGGCAAGCGAGGAAGAATTATAACCACCCGGCATTTTAACAATAACCGGTTTATTTCAATTCGTATCTTTAGTGCATGGCCAAAAGTTTCTTCCGGCGCTTTACAAAAAAATTCTTCATCATTGCCAATATCATTGTGGTGCTGTTGTTTTTATTGGGCTGTTATGGATATTGGTTCAACCCGCAATATTTTTGGCCCATAGGTTTTCTTACGTTATCCGTTTTTTATTTATTGCTGGTATTGCTGGTATTTATTGCCGTATGGCTCTTTGTAAAACCACGCTGGTCATTGCTTTCCATCATTGCGATATTGTTGGCGTATAAACCAGTTACCAATATTATACCACTCCGTTTTTCCTACTCCTTCAACAAACAGAAGGCAGAAAATAATTTACGGGTAATGAGCTGGAATGTAGCACAGTTCGATGCCCTGCAGAATAAAAAACATCCCGAAGTAAAGGACCAGATGATCGGCCTCATCAATGAATACCAGCCCGATATTGCCTGTTTCCAGGAAATGGTTGCTGAAGACAGCACGGTTACCAAACACGGCCACATCAGTGAATTTTTGCAGCGGTTGAACTTCCCTGATTATTTTTATTCGTATAACCGCAAGGAAGATTTCTGGGACTATGCACATTTTGGGATCATCACGTTTTCAAAATACCCGGTAATTAATAAACAGACGATCATGTGGTATCCCAATGACTACAATTCCATATTCCAGTATATTGATATTGTAAAAGGGACGGACACTTTCCGTGTATTCAATATCCACCTGCAGTCCTTAAGGTTCAGCCGGGACAATTTAAAATATATTGACCAGCCATCGGTGGAGGACAAAGATGCGCTTAAAGAATCCAAGAGCATCGTCAGTAAGTTCAGGACAGGGTTCATGAAAAGAAAAGTACAGGCAGAAAGGATAAAAGAAGAAATGGACAAAAGCCCTTATGCTGTTATTGTTTGCGGGGATTTTAATGACGTTCCAAACAGTTATGCCTACCACACCATCGGTAATGGTATGAAAAACGCCTTTGCAGAAAAAGGCGGCGGCCTGGGCAGGACCTTCAGCGGGATAGCGCCCACCCTTCGTATCGACAATATTTTTGTGGACAGTAAATTTAATGTGAAGCAATACGAACGCGTTAAGAAAAAGCTCAGTGACCATTTTCCTATTATCACCGACCTGCAATTCAATAAAAAATAATATCTTTATCGCCTGCGATGAAAACATTTAGCACATATCAACTTTTCTGTTGCCCTTGCGGCATAGCTTAATATCTTTGTAATAATACATACCGGCCTTTTTGTTGACTATTGCTGAACCGGCACAAGTGAGTGACACCTGCCTACCGGCAGGCAGGCAACGATGATGCCATGAAAAGCAGGCGCTGGCAACAAAAAATTGCAAACAACAAACCAGAAAAACAATGGCACTAAAAATTTATAATTCATACACCCGGCAAAAGGAAGAGTTCAAATCCATTACTCCCGGCCATGTGGGCATGTATGTGTGCGGACCAACCGTTAGTGGCGAAAGCCATTTGGGGCACGCAAGGCCTTATATAACATTTGATGTATTGTACAGGTATTTGACGTACAAAAATTATAAGGTTCGTTATGTGCGCAACATAACCGATGCCGGGCATTTTGAAGAAGAAGGAAGGGAAGCAGAAGACAAAGTAAGCAAGAAAGCCTTACTGGAAATGCTGGAGCCGATGGAACTAGTCCAGAAATACACCAATCTTTATCATTGGGCGATGAAGCAATTCAATTGCATTGAACCAAGCATTGAGCCTACTGCAACAGGGCATATTGTTGAGCAAATAAATATGATCGAAAAGATCATTGCAGAAGGGTATGCTTATGAAGTGAACGGATCGGTTTATTTTGATGTAAAGAAATATGCCACCAATCATGATTATGGCAAACTGAGCGGAAGGGTTATTGAAGATCTTTTGGAAACCACCAGGGAACTGGACGGACAGGAAGAAAAAAGAGACAAAGCAGATTTTGCCTTATGGAAATCGGCTGCACCCGAACACATCATGCGCTGGAAAAGCCCATGGGGAGAAGGTTTCCCGGGATGGCATATTGAGTGCTCGGCAATGGCGACAAAATACCTGGGCGCCGAATTTGATATTCATGGCGGCGGTATGGACCTGCAGTTTCCGCACCACGAGAGTGAAATTGCACAGAGCACCATTTGCAATCACCACAATCCCGTACGTTACTGGATGCACAATAACATGATCACCATTGATGGCAGGAAGATGGGGAAGAGTTATAACAACGTGATCAAACTAACGGAGATGTTTAGCGGCAACCACTCGTTGCTTACACAGGCTTTTCACCCCATGGTGGTGCGGTTCTTTATTTTACAAAGCCACTACCGCAGCCCGTTGGATTTTAGCAGTACCGCTTTGGAGGCTAGTGAAAAAGCGTTGAAACGCTTGTGGGAAGCGTATGAACTGTTACAAAAACTTGCTGTTGGCAACTGGCCATCGGCAAGCGACGCAGCGCTGGATGAAAAGATAAATAAACAGCTGAATGAATTTGAAGAGTTTATGGATGATGACATGAGCACGGCAAAAGTGCTGGCAAATATGTTTGAGATAGCC
Organism: Chitinophagaceae bacterium; assembly: GCA_043782405.1. Taxonomy (GTDB): domain Bacteria; phylum Bacteroidota; class Bacteroidia; order Chitinophagales; family Chitinophagaceae; genus Ferruginibacter. The sequence goes on along the minus strand of JAYWAN010000057.1, from coordinate 28,686 downwards.
CCGGTCATTAATTCTATAAAAGACGGATTGATACCCGCAGGCGCCTTATCTTCTGCAACTGTAGCATTGATGCAGGAAAAATTTAAGGTTTATCTCGAAGACATTTTCGGACTTACTGCCACATCAGCAAATGATAATGCAGCATTGAACGGTGTAATGCAATTGCTGATAACAATGAGAAAGGAAGCGAAGTCGAAAAAAGATTTTGCCACGTCTGATAAGATAAGGGACCAACTGGCAGCAATGGGGATAGAATTAAAAGATGAGAAGGATGGGGGGATGAGCTGGAGAGTGGAATAACCAATAAAGCAAAAGGGGAATTAGCTAAGAGGACAAAAGAGAAAAAGAGGATAAAAGAGGTTAATCGTACACTATGAATATTAATACCCTAACAGGCATAGTTATAAACCAATGCATAAAAATTCATTCAAAGATAGGCCCAGGCTGTTTTGAAAGAGTTTACGAAGAAATATTGTATTTCGAATTAATAAAATTTGGCTTTAAAGTAGAACGACAATTATTGTTGCCTATTGAATACGAAGAGCTAAAAATAGAAAATGCTTATAAATTAGACCTGCTTGTAGAAGATATGCTCGTACTTGAACTAAAAACACTGCACCCGCTACCCCCGGTGTATTTTACTCAAATAAGAACACAACTTTCATTGTTAAATCTAAAGCACGGGATCTTACTGAATTTTAAAGTTGAATTAATGAAAGACGGGATATACAGAGTGTACAACAATTTTGGAAGAGAAAAATTATAAAATAATAAGCTAAGGGTGTCAATGATAGGGCTTTGTCTCTTTCCCTCTTTTTCTCCTTTTCCCTCTTAGCTCAATATATGGAACACATTCAACATCTAAGCAAAGACAAAAAGTTCAAAAAAATAATTGAATTGCAGAAACCCCATGTACTGGTAAAACAAAAAAATGTTTACCTGCATTTGTGCAACTCCATCATGAGCCAGCAGCTGAGTACTAAAGTGGCTGCTGTTTTTCATCAGCGGTTCCTGAATTTATACAATGGAAAAAACCCCACTGCCGCACAAATTGCAGCCACACCTTTTGAAACGCTGCGTGGAATAGGGCTCAGCAATGCCAAGGCGAATTATGTACTCAATGTCTGTAATTTTTTTATTAATGAAAAGATCACTGATGCCGCATTATATAAAATGAGCAATGAAGAAATAATAAAATATTTAACGCAAATAAAAGGCGTTGGCCAATGGACGGTGGAAATGATCTTAATGTTTACGTTAGGAAGGGAAGATGTTTTTGCTGTAGACGACCTGGGTATACAGCAGGCCATTTGTAAATTATACAAGATCGATGCAGAAGACAAAAAAGCGATGAAGGAAAGAATGCTACAGGTATCTGCCAGGTGGAGCCCTTACAGGACATACGCATGCAGGTATTTGTGGGGGTGGAAGGATAATGCACCGAAGCCTTAAAACCGGATAGTAGCTACTATTTGCTCTAAATACATTCCGTCTGTTTTATCAAACAGGTCCAACAACTCGCTATCAATATCCAGCACGCCCACGACTTCATTGTTACGAATAACAGGCACAACAATTTCGGAACGGGATAAACTGCTGCAGGCAATATGCCCCGGAAATTTTTCTACATCGGCAACGATTAATGTTTCCGCTTTTTGCCAGCTGGTACCGCAAACACCCCTTCCTTTTTTTATTCTTGTACACGCAATTGGCCCCTGGAAAGGGCCCAGAACCAATTCATCATTCCTGCCCTCCGTTGCTTTAGCGGAAGAGGGTTTTACTAAATAAAAACCCACCCATAGCCAGCCAAACTGTTCTTTTAATGCCGCGGTGATGTTGGCAAGATTTGCAATAAGGTCGGGCTCCCCTTCTGTCAATGCATTTATTTGCGGAATAAGCGCCTGGTAAATTTCTTCTTTTGTTCCCTGTATGATATTGAGGTCTTCCGACATAGTGCGAAGATAAGAAAGACCGAAGATTTATTATTTTGTCTTCTCCAGGATCATATCACTGTAAGAAACCGCGATAAAGTCTTCGGGCTTAATATTAAAGAGTGCTGCATAATGATCGCATTGCGATTGCAATTTTTCTGCACCGATGGTTCTTTCTTTATCAATGGCTTCCACTTCTACAAATGTACCCAGCCCCTCAACGGTATCAAAATGGAATTTTACATTGTCAATAAAGTAGATCCTTCTGCGTTTATCCACCACCGCTTTTATCCCCAGCGTATTGACCAGTATTTCTTTTAATGACGGATCGGGTTGCAGGTGATACAACAATACATCAGCAGCTTTACTACCGGCTGTGTTTTCCCGGTGATAACGTATCAATGTGTTTTCAATATTTCCTTCCCTTAATTTTAATCGGCCTGTGGCAACATTAAAATAAGTGTCTACCTGGCGGTCTTCACCAATAAACAGGGGATGTTGTTCCAGCAACAAAGTTTCCAATGCGGCCAATTTATCGGTTGATGCTTTAAATTCTATATTTAGTATCGCCATAAAATAAAGATATAAAAAACCGTCCTGCCATAAGCAGGACGGTCAACTTATTACTATGCCAGTCATTTTATGAAAGATAAATGCCGTTCTTTCATTGGGCGGGCTTTGTAGCTTATTGTTTATATTTGTTGTACCAACGGCATAACTGTAAATGGCTATAATAGATATCAAACTTCCCAAATCCATCGCAAGGGCCCTCAATATTCCGGTGAGTGATCCCAGGCGGCAACAAATAAAAGTACTCAAGAAATTATTGCGCAAGGCAAGGTTTACCGAGTTTGGCCAACGTTACCGTTTTGATGAAGTATTATTGAGCCGCCATCCCGGTAAAAAGTTTCAGCAGCTTGTGCCTACTTACGATTACAATAAAATTTATGATTCCTGGTGGTATAAAGCGAAGGAGGGGATACCCGATGTATGCTGGCCGGGAGTAATAAAATATTTTGCCCTCAGCAGCGGCACCAGTGATGCCACCAGTAAATTCATCCCCATTACCAAGGACCTGATCAGGAGTAATACTATTACAAGCGTTAAACAATTATTGAGCCTAACCCGTTATGAAAATGTTCCCAAAAGCGCTGTAGGAAAAGGATGGTTGATATTGGGCGGCAGCACACAATTACAAAAAGGGCCTACTTATTTTGCCGGTGACCTGAGTGGTATTCAGCAAAAAAACATCCCATTCTGGTTCCAGGGCTTGGGTTTATATAAGCCCGGAAAGAAGATCGCTAAAGAAAAAGACTGGGCAAAAAAACTAGACGAAGTTGTGGCCAATGCCCCTAACTGGGATATCGGTTTTATTGTAGGCGTACCGGCATGGTTACAATTATGCATGGAGAAAGTGATTGAAAAGTATAAACTTAAAAATATTCATGAGATATGGCCCAACCTGGCATTTTATGTACATGGTGGTGTGGCAATGGAGCCCTATAAAAAAGGTTTCGAAAAACTTTTTGGTAAGCCCATCACTTATATTGAAACCTATCTTGCCAGTGAAGGGTTTTTGGCTTACCAGAACAGGCAGGGCACTTCGGGTATGCACCTTGCGCTCAACAATAATATCTTTTTTGAATTTGTTCCATTTGATGATAAGAATTTCGACAGCGAAGGCAATATGGTAGAAGACCCCGAAGCCTATATGATACACGAGATCGAGGAAAATAAAGATTATGCCATCCTCATCAGCACCAATGCTGGTGCATGGCGTTATGCCATCGGTGATACAGTGAAACTGGTTGACCGGGAAAGAAGCGAGATCGTCATCACCGGCCGCACCAAACATTTTTTAAGCCTCGTTGGGGAACACCTTAGCGTGGATAATATGAACAAAGCCATCGAAATGGTGAGTTCGGAACTGAATATCTCTATCCCGGAATTTACCGTGGCCGGCATCCCTTATGAAACTTTTTTTGCCCATCAATGGTACCTTGCCACTGATGACAAAGCCAATGCAGAAGAATTACGGGTACGCATAGATGCAAAATTAAAAGAACTGAATGATGATTACGAAGTGGAGCGCAAACACGCTTTAAAAGAGATAATTGTAGATGTGCTACCCGAACACATTTTCATGGATTTTATGAAAGCAAAGGGAAAGATCGGGGGGCAACATAAATTTCCCAGGGTGCTCAAGGGTAAAATGCTGGCCGACTGGCAGCTGTTCCTGAAAAATGAAACACTCACCTGACCGTATCCTAATACTTCATTACGGGGCAACCTACCCCGTTATTTGTTTTTCCGAATTTATAGACCAGTCCTGCTGCTGTGCTGTGATAGTGGTCCTGCCTTTTTGGATTGGCCGACTGGCTGAACCCGTCCAGGTAATCAGAAAAGATAAAACGGTAAGCCGTCTCCATATTCAGGGAAAACCTCTCCGAAATCGGGTATTCGGCACCGATACCAACTGGTATGCTGATCAGTTTACGGGGAAGGGTTACAGCATTATCCATCGCAAGGCCATTGGCTACATCCGAACCTTCCCCAAAATAGGCGGCATTCAGCCGGCTGTAATCCTTCGTTATCCTTACGAAAGAAACACCTGCCCCGGAAAATACATAAGGCATTATGCCCCGGTCATCATAATTCCTGCCCAATACATTCCATACCAATTGTGCCGAAAATTCTTTCAGCGGGGTAGTGAACATAAAATTGCGTTGCTGCCTCCAGTCGGGGTTGGCATATTTACTTTCATCGCCTTTTAATTTTGCAAAACTCATGTGCAACCGGGCAGATAAGAAATGATTGATGGGTTTTTTTGCGAACAGGCTGATGCCCGGCGAAAGGGTTTTAAAAGAACCGAACCTTTCAGGTGTAAGGTCACCCTGGTAAATATAAGCCCCAATATTAAGGCCCACACTCATATCCTTATAAAACTGTGCCGTTGTTACAGCAGGCGCAAGAAACAATAATACGATCATTGTGCCTGCCTTTCTTCCAAATACTTTCATCTATACTTGCCGTTTTAATTATTGCAATGAGAGCAGCGTAATAGTGATGGTATTAGGTAAGGATTGGATTAAATAAGGTGATTATATTATGAACGCAGGCAGAACATATTGATTGTGCAGGGAAAAGTTAAAGGAATGATAATAAAGCATCGGCTAAAAACAATACATTTAGGAATTGAATAAGTTATATTCCATTCATATCTTTATTGCATGATCGATGCTTTTATAAAAGGCCTTGCCATAAGCTTACTGCTGGTTTTTTCAGTGGGCCCCGTAATATTCACTATTATCAAACAAAGCATCAATCATGGCAGAAGAGGTGGCTTTACGTTCGTGGCAGGGGTTTGGCTGAGCGATATCATATGGGTAGTACTTAGCAACAGTTTCAGCGAAGGGATAAAAACGCTGTTGAATTTTAAAATACCTATCGGCATCGGCGGTTGTATTTTTTTAATTGGAATGGGAATCTATTATACCTTTTTAAAGAAAATCACTCCCCGCCGCTTGCAGGAACCCACAGAAATTGCGGGTGATGTAATTACACCCACAGGCAAAAGGACAAATTACCTGCGGATATTTAGTTCGGGCTTTATAATAAACACCCTGAACCCGGGAGTTATTTCTTTTTGGGTGTTGATGGCGGCATCACTGGCTTCGGTGTATTCATTCAATAACCGGATAATAATTTTTTGTACCTGCCTTGCTATGAATATGCTGGCTGATATAGGCAAGGTTTTAGGGGCCGGCTATATCGGGAAAAGATTAAGCGATAAGAATATCTTACTCATCAACCGCTTATCGGGATTATTATACCTTGGCTTTGGCGGGGTTATCTTAACCGGGATCATTTATTCACTGATCAAACAACATTAACAGTATATTTTCTCCCGCTTGCGTTTCTTTTTTTATTTTTCCAAATGAGAATTATTGTATACTTCTTTATTTTGTTCCCCACAGCTTCGTTTGCACAATCAGGCGATTTTATTATCTTAAAAAAGAACAACAAAACAGTTGAAACATTTTACAGCGGAACCGATATAGCTTTTACTACTACCACCGGCGCATTCATCAACGCCCATATTAACCAGGTGAGGAACGACACACTTTACCTGCAGGAATTCCTTGTACGTTATTTGCCTACAAACTTCGGCACTTATATTATTGATACTGCGGGCAGTTATCATCATAAATTTCATTACAACCAAATAAAGGCGATAGGACAAAAAGAAAAAACAAACTTCAACTGGAAAGGCAGCGGCGCAGCACTATTGGGTGGCGGGGCGTTGCTTACGCTGGGTAGCGGCGTGGTGTACCTGGCCGACAGGGAAAAATTCAGCGCCCCGTTATTGATAGCCGCCGCATCATTAGGTACGCTGGGTTATTTTATGAGCAAAGGCTCCGGTAGCACAATAACGATCGGGAAAAAGTATAAATTGGTGTACATGAACATGTCGGATAAGAAACGCTAAATATTTAATATTGTATTTCAACCACCTGTGATGAAAAAAATATTTTCTAAAAAAACATGGCTGCTTTTAAAGAAAATATTCCTTTGTATTTTCATCTTACATACCGGTTGGTTTATTGTTTTCCTTATTGGAAAATTTTCTGTTGTTGATTTTGCTGTAACAAACCTTAAAACAAAGGTCTTACTTGTTTGCGGCGGCGGCCTGGCCCTTGGACTGCTTTATTTTTTTGTTTTACGTAAAATATCCATTATTAAAAGAATAGCGGTGATCATAAGCGAGGTTTTTTTTATTTGTTATATCAGCTCATTTATTTACCTGTTGATGGGAATTATTTTTAATCCCCTCCTGACGATCACACAGGCTGTAAATGTTTTGCAGGGCAATGGATTAAAGCGGGATTATGTTTCCTACGCAGATATGGGGCCGAACATAAAATTGGCGGTAATGGCAAGTGAAGACCAGAATTATCCAGACCATGATGGGTTTGACCTGAAAGCAATAAAGCTGGCGCTAAAATATAATAAGAAACATCCCAACAGGGTCCGTGGTGCAAGCACCATCAGCCAGCAAACTGCTAAGAATGTTTTTTTATGGCAGGGCGGCGGTTTTTTACGTAAGGGACTGGAAGTATATTTTACTTTCAGCATTGAACTGCTTTGGACAAAAAAGACTATCCTTGAACGTTACCTCAACATTGCAGAAATGGGCCGCGGTATTTTTGGTGTGCAGGCGGCAGCAAGGGCATACTTTAATAAAGATGCCAAAAACCTTACAAGGCTGGAAGCCGCAGAAATTGCTGCGTGCCTCCCTAATCCAAAAAAATTAACCATAAAACCATTGAGCCTTTATGTTGCCAGCCGTGCAAATGCCATTATGGTGCAAATGGGTTTTTTAGAAGGAGACCCGGATATACAGGAATTGATTCATTGATCAGGTGTAGGATGGTTTTAAACCGCAAGATACCTGTCAACCGCAACGATCGCTTTCTTCAATCGCTCTTCATAATTGCCACTGATATCTATCCAGGGAACATCCTGCGTGGTCATACTTTCTTTATAATAATGATATAATTTTTCCCTTGATACCAGATCGGGATATTCCCTCAGTTCATCTTTAACCCAGGGCAGGTCAACATTGCACAACAGGTACAGGTCGTATTTTCTTTCAGCAATACGGTTCAGTATCCAGTTATTGCATTTTTGAAAAACAAATTCGCTCCATACCTTCATTACATACATATCAGTATCAATAAACAGGTGCCGGGTGCCGGGTGTTGAAAGCAGGATACCGGCAACTGCACTTTCTTCTAAATTTATCTGGCCTTTTGCAATATCAAGCAGGTTTTCATACGTGTATTCCTTCCCATTAGTCAATAAATATTCCCTGGCATATTCCTTTACCCATCCCGTTTTATAATGTGCGGCCAGTTGTTCACACAATGTGCTTTTGCCGGTTGACTCGGGGCCTATAACTACAATCTTCCTCAGCATATTATTTTCTTTTCCAGGCTGGTTTTGTTTTTAATACTTTTTTATAAACAGAACAGGTTTCATCATGTGCGCCCGGCAAATAACCTGTACTCACCAAAAATTCATTCACGATCTCTCCGCCGGTAAAGCGGAATGTTTGCTTAAACAGCTTTGTCCACTCTTCCCTTGTTTTGGGATGATGATGGTCGAGCCAGTTTTTAAAAGAACCCATTTCTTTTTGCAGGGAAAGAATGGTCTTTGCATTTTCAATGGCAGCATTTACTTTCAGCCGGTTGCGGATGATGCCTGCATCGTTGAGTAAACGTTGAGTGTCCCTATCCTTATAAGCTGCAACTTTTTTAATATCAAAATTGTGATAGGCTTTTCTAAAACCTCCCTGCTTTTTTAAAATAGTGCTCCAGCTTAAACCGGCCTGGTTTATTTCCAGTACCAGGCGGCAGAATAATTCATTATCGTCATGGATAGGAAATCCGTATTGCGTATCGTGATACAAAGCGTGTAAAGACAGCTCTTCGGGTTTCATGTTGTTTATTGCCTTACAGTAACTCATATTTTAGTCCTAGCTCTTTTTATCCATTCAAACAATCCCCATACCGCCATGATCAGTAATACAACATAATAAACACTGGTAAACACATAGTGCTTTACAAAGTACAAAGGAATGGAAGCAATATTTGTAGCGATCCACCAATACCAGCTTTCCACTTTCTTTTTTGTCATAAGCCACATACCGGTAAATGCTGTAGCAGAAGCAAAAGCGTCGGCCCATGGAATTGCACCAGGCGCAAAATCTTTTTTCAGGTAAGATAGAGCAAAGAAGATAGTAATATAAAAAAAGCCGAAAAAAGCCAGCTGTACCAGCCATTCTTTTTTATTGGAAAAACTGATGTGCAGAACAGGCCGTGACTGCTGATCTTTTTTTGCCCATAATATCCAACCATATATACTCATTACCGTATAATAAAAATTTACACTTGCTTCTCCCAACAGCCCCCCATTAAAACTTAGATAGATATAGAAAATGGTATTCAATAAACCTGTTGGATATACCCAGATATTTTCTTTTCTGCTGAACCAAACACTGAGGATACCCGCAAACACTGCAATGTATTCCATCCATCCCGTGCTTTTCATACCCTCGATAAACTGGTGGTATATTTCCTGTAAGTTCATGTCAATTGAATGAACATTCAATTTATAACATTATCGCCATTCTTTTGTTGTTATAAACAAATTGTACATTCAATAAAATTAAAGAAATGATAAAACGACTAAGCCTGGCAGGTATGATCATTTTTTATATTGGTGCAGGGGCCAATCATTTCTGGCACCCGGATCCCTATTATGCATTGATTCCTCCATATCTTCCATGGCCTCATCTTATTAATATACTAAGTGGTGCTATAGAAATTATCCTGGGGATATTGCTGATATTTTCGCAAACAAGAAAGTTTGCGGCGTATGGTATCATCGCCTTGCTGACCGCATTTATTCCCGCACATATATGGATGATTCAAAACGGATGGTGCACAGGCACAGGATTTTGTTTACCGGTATGGGCAACCTGGGTAAGATTATTTCCTTTACAATTCCTTTTAATGGCCTGGGCCTGGTGGCATCGTAAATAATTTTTATTTTTTTCCAAGCGAAAAAGAAACACCCAGGTTGGCGTAAAAAAGATTGGATGCTGTTTCTGAAAGATCGGGGCGCCCGGCAACTTTTATCACATTTAGCGGCAATACATATCCCGGCGTAAAAGTAACAGTAAGCTTATCACGTACAAAAACTACCGGCATGCTGGCTTCGTAACTCAGCAATTGAAAATTTTTGCTGGTCCTGGTCAGTTGTTCATCCGCAGCCGGCAAGATCAGGACATTTCTTTTTATGAAATAAGTATGCGTAAAATTTTGGGTTCCGGCATTAGCAGTAATTGTAGGAACAATTACAAAAATATTTTTTCCTTCCTCTTTCCTGAACGGGTGATCAAACCCAAGTGATGCAAAAAAATCAGTACTGGTAGAAAAAACAACACTGCTTCCTGCGTTGATATCGGCTATTTTGTTCAGCCAGGATAAAGCAAAGCCTGACTGTCCCTGTTGAGAAGACTGCACCAGTTGATTATTTGCGTAAAAGAATTTGTTGGCATAAATGCTTCCGGCCAGACCTTGCTGCTTATCCTGGCCAAATTTATAACCCGCTTCAGCAATTGTTGCAGTATAATTAAAAGAGCGCTGTGAATTATTGATAAATATAAATGAAGAGCTTATATAAATCCCATTCGCAAACTGAACAGACAAATCAGGAATAAATGCAGTGCTCTTCAAACTATCTGTACGGCCATAGTAGTGAAGCTTTGAAGAAAAAGTACTGCCGACAGTGAATTTTGTTTTTTCTTCAGGGTTTAGCTGTGCTATTGTCCTTTCTGAGATCGGGATCAATACCAGGAAGAACAATGTTTTTAAAAGGGCTTTCATAATGCGGTGGTTGGTAAAAAATAAAATAAATTTTGTACTGGTTATTGATATTATAATAACCGGGGGCGAAAAGACTGCAAGTATTGTATGATGATTGTATGCTTACAACCTTTCCGCATGCCCGGTAAAGAAATTGGACCTTTTATATTATATAACACCAATAAGAAAACGCTTAGTTGCCGGTTTTTATAGCAGCATTTGTACTGGTTGATACATTGGCATCTGCCTGTACATTTGCTTTGCCTTTCAATTTACCGGCCTTTGTTTTTGCAGCTTTAGTTGTTTGTTTTGTTTCTGTAACAGTTTTGTCTTTTACTTCCATTGCATTATCCGTGGCCATTGCAGCATTATCTGAAACCACTGTTTTTGCCTGCCCGGTAGTTGTTTTTAACTGCGCCCCTGCATTTTCCTGTGCCGATACATTGGTGGCAGTAGCTGTTTGTAATGAATTGCCGTTAACAGTAGCATCCAAAGCGGTAGCGTTTTGTGCACTGGCGTTTACATTTGTAGCAGCAGCGGCATTAGTAGTTGCGCTTAACGCTTTGTTCGTTTGCGTATTTACTGTTGATGATGTTTTTGCTGTTACATTCTGCGCTTTGGTAACAGTGGCATTGGTTGTTCCCTTAACTGCGGTAGTAGCCTGCCTTGCTGTTCTTGTTGCGGCAGTAGTACTGGCTGTTGCATGAACAGTAGCCCTTGTTGCATTGGAGGCACCAATATTTAACTGTGCCGAAGCGGTTTGCATTGCGGTTACAGCAATGGCCATAACGGCGAATCTCAAAAATTGCGATTTCATAATAAAAGGTTTTTGGTTAAAAAATAATTTGGTACTGAAAATGAAGTGCCAAAAATTGTGCCACTCATAAAAAAATCACTTTAATTAACAAAATCTCATTAAGCTTAACTTTTTAAATACGAATATTATTAAATCATGGATTACGGAAAAATTGCCAGGGGCAAATAATTATATTATTTGACATACCGATGACAAAACAATTTTAGTAACAATGTATTTGACGGATAATTAAAATATCTTTTTCAATTCGTTCATTACTGTTAACGAACCAAAGATGAGCATTAACAACGCTACAGCGCCACCGGCAAGCAATAGCACGGCGGGGTATTTATAATTTTTCATTATACGGCTTTTGGATGCTGCCAGCAACATAATACCTAAAGAAAACGCAAGGATCAATCCGTTGAAAGCGCCGGCAAAGATCAACACTTTAAGCGGCTTACCAAATGCTGCAAATAAAACGGCTGCAACAATAATGAAAGCAATAATAAAATAATTTTTATTTTTTGTTACAGCAGGATGAAAAGATTGTGCAAAAGAAATTGAAGTAAAAGACGCCCCTACAACAGAGGTAACAGCTGCAGACCATATAACGATACCAAATAATTTATAGCCGATATTTCCTGCAGCCAACCGAAACACCGATGCAGGAGGATTGCTTTCATCAATTTTTAATCCCTGCATCACCACACCCAATGCTGCAAGAAATAACAGGATCCGCATAACGGATGCAACACCAATAGCCGTGGCCGCACTATTACTTACCCGCCGGGTATTTTCGTTGCCACATACCCCGGCATCCAGTAAGCGATGTGCACCCGAAAATGTGATGTAGCCGCCAACCGTTCCGCCAACAATGGTTACTATCGACATGAAATCAATCTTATCCGGGATAAAAGTTTTGTGAATGGCTTCTGCCAGCGGCGGATGAGAAGTGATAGCTACATAAAGGGTTAAACCAATCATTACAAACCCTAAAATTTTTGCAAACCAATCCATTGCCCTACCTGCATCTTTTATTAAAAAAATTATGATGCTGATTGCCGCACTGATCAATGCACCTGTTACCACATCCATCCCAAACAAAACATTCAGTCCTAATCCACAACCTGCAATATTGCCGATATTAAAAACCAATCCGCCTGTAATAATCAATACGGAAAGAAATGTTCCAAGCCCCGGAAATAATTCATTCGCAATATCCTGCGCCCGTTTATTGGTTACCGTTATAATACGCCAGATATTGAGCTGGGCGATAATGTCCACGATGATGGAAATAAGAATGGCAAAACCGAAGCTGGCCAGCAACTTTGCTGTGAACGTGGTGGTTTGTGTTAAAAAACCCGGACCGATAGCCGATGTCGCCATTAAAAATGCTGCGCCGTAAAATGCCGAACTGTTTTTTTGTTTCATTACATGGATTTTATGGAAACATTATTGAGGTATAACAATTCATTGATACACCTTGCAAATTCAACAGCATGTTTACCGTCTCCATGTATACAGATGGTTTCCGCTTTTACCGGGATTATTTTTCCATCAACAGAAGTTACATGCTGTTCAATTACCATTTGTAAAACCTGTGCGGCAACTTCATCTTCATTTTGTAACAAGGCATTTGGTTGCGAACGCGGGGTAAGGCTTCCATCAGCCTGGTAAGACCTGTCGGCAAAGACTTCGCTACAGGTTTTCAGGCCCATTGAATGAGAGATTTTGATGAGTTTACTTCCGCTCTGTGCATAGATCAATAAATTTTTATCAGTCTCCAGTACTGCTTTACAAATAGCTGTTGCCAGCGCTTCATCTTTTGCAGCCATATTATACAAGGCCCCATGAGGTTTTACATGATGGAGCCGATAATTATATTTTATTGCAATACCAGCCAACGCTTCTATCTGTACTTTCACCATATCACAAACATCAATTACGGGTAAATGCATATTGGTTCTTCCAAAATTTTCCTTATCAGGAAAAGAAGGGTGTGCACCGGCAGCAACATTGTATTGCATGGCCAGTTCCAATGTCTGTTGCATTGTAGCAAGATCACCTGCATGGTAACCACAGGCAATATTGGCAGAAGAAATAAATGGCATGAGGAGCGCCTCGTTTGGCATTCCTTCACCCATATCGCAATTAAGGTCAACTGAAAAACTCATTGATCATTTTTTGCTGTAATAAATATAATTCTTCTGCTTCCCGGTAAGAAATTTTTGTGAAGCGAATGATATCCCCGGGCTTTAGTTGTGCAATGACAGGCAGGTCGGCAGCAGCAATTTGCGCAACCCTTGGATAACCACCTGTTGTCTGGCAATCACTCATTAATATGATCAGTTGTCCGCCTGGCGTTAGCTGTATGGTTCCTTTGGTTACAGCGGTTGAAAGCAATTCATTATTGTATGCTAATGATAAGGGATCGCTTTGCAGGCGGTAACCCATCCTGTCGCATTGGTTGGTAAGTGTAAAATTTTGTGCAGACAATTTTTGAATACTTTCCGGGGCCATCCAATCGTTCTCGGCCCCCGAAATTATTCTTATTACACAGGTACTATTATAAACGGGTACCCGCAAAGGAGGCCGCATTTGTTTTGTCGCAACCCGTGCCGTATGTTCAAATGCTAACGTATTTTCTTTTTTTAAAGGGCTGCCAATACCTGCTTTTGCATAACAACTACGGCTGCTCATCACAACCGGCGCAGTGAAGCCACCACTAACGGCAATATATGTACGCATTCCATCATTATTGTATTTTACCTCCAGCATATCATTCCTAGCAACACCAAGTGGCTGGTACATTTTAATTTTCTGGTGGTTCACAAAAGCGGTACCGCTCCCGGTTACCGCAATGGCGGCATTTTTTTTAAACTGTATCACTAATCCGCCCATCGTACATTCGATGGCAGCTGCATTTTTTATATTTCCAACCAGCCCGTTTGCAATATGGTACGCCTGTGTATCCATTGCGCCACTTACCGGAACGCCATATGATTGAAACCCAAACCTGCCCCCATCCTGTATAGCCGAAAAAATTCCCGGTTTGATGACAATTGCACTTGCAGTGTCTTCATTTTGGTCAATTGATGGTATTTTTTTCTGCTGGCCTTTAATGACATAAAATTCTTCTTTTGTAATGGAATGGAATTTCACCCTGTTACCAGCTTTAAATAAAAAGGGATCCTGCTTTTGAATATCAAATAAGCAGTAAGGGGTGCGCCCAATGATCTGCCAGCCACCAGGCGATGTTAATGGGTAAATACCCGTTTGCTTTCCGGCAATACCAACAGAACCTTCCTCCACCATTGCACGTGGGATTTGTTTGCGTGGTGTTGCAATAATATCATCCACTTCGCCCATATATGCAAAGCCGGGTAAAAAGCCCATCATGTAAACCCTGTATTCTTTTTGCTGATGAATTGTAATAACCTCCTCCTTTGATAAATTATTTTCAGCAGCAATAAATTCAAGGTCGTAACCAAACTCATCATCATAACAAACCGGTATCGAAATAATATCTTCATTTTGTGAAGGTTCAACATGTAAGCGCTGTAATAAAATTTCAACATGGGTTTTTACAAAAATAAAAGGCGTTGCATCTGCACTGGTAATTGATTCAGGCTGGTAATAAATGGTAAGGGTAGTATAGGCAGGAACGGTTTCTGTAAAACCAGTAAAAGGGTTTTGTTGCAATAACCTGTTGAGGCAGGTTACCTGTTGATGAACCGATTCATCAATGATGTTCCCCCATTCAACGCAGAGGGCGGTTTCGCAAAGCGGGTATATTTTTGGAGCCGTCATTTTTAATTGGCTAAAGCATAAACAGCAAAGCTGGCCAACCAGTGTTCGCCGCCATAATCGCCTGATGCGATATTGGGCAGGCTTGCAGCCAAATGTTTTACAGCTGCGCTGAATAACATTTTCTTTCTTTTATCATTTGCAGGAAGCATAGCAGCAATACCCCTCATGCACCAGCTGCGGCTGAAACACAAGCCATCGAGGTGTACGATCTGGAAATCATTTCTATCAGCAACAACGGGTAAATGTGTGAGGTGTTCCAGCGTAGCGGCAGAATAAAATTGATTGAACCATTTCATAAACTCGTTTTTCGGTAACACCCTTCTCATCAGGTCGGCTTCTTCCAGCGACGGGGATAAAAAATCTGTTCCATCGGGTTCCCAGTTGGCCGGGGCTTTCTTATCGGCTAAAAAAAGTTGTTTTGCGCTTTTTATAATGGCATTTTCAAAAGCGGTGTCTTTCTTGTCTCTTGCATAATCCAGCGCAAATACCAAACCGAATGCAGTGTTGGGATGAACACCGGTGCGATTGGGATAAGTTTGTTTGGGGAAGAACTGTTTCCAGGATAATATCACTTTATCTACCAGCGGCTGTAAAATATTTTTCCAGTTATTGGCATCAGCATCATTAAAGCCATTTAACTCCTCTTGTAATTTCAGCAACCATGCCCAACCGTAAGTGCGTTCGAATGTTTTGGATAATTTGCCGTCGAGGTATTTTACTTCCATCGCAATATTTGCGGCAGTAATATTTTTATTAAAGATATTTCTTACCTGTGCCGCTTCAGGTAATTGCGGAAACAGTTTCATGAGGCGGGTAAGCATCCAGTACCCGTGCACACAACTGTGCCAGTCGAAGCAGCCATAAAAAACTGGGTGCAGCTGTTTTGGTGTAAGCACCTGGTCGCTGTCTGATTGTGAAGTGTGCCCTGTTTTATTAGGATATTCCTGTTGCAAACATTTTAATGGCAAAGAAGCAAGGTGCGAAGCCCCGGGCAAGGTAAGTGAGTAGGCAGAGCTATCTGCATTCAGGGTAAATAATTTTTCCTTTTGCGCAATGGCCAATTGGAAAATAAAAACGAAGGGAATAAAGCATATCCTTTTCATCTCCCTAAATTAAACAAAAAAGCATCTCCTCAATGAGATGCTTTCTTTATCAGCCAGTTCATTTTATCAACCCTTTTACTTATTCCGCCTCTGCCACCACTTCCTTCACTTCCGGTATCATTCTTTTCATCATACCCTCGATACCTGCTTTTAATGTTATCATAGAAGAAGGGCATCCGCTGCATGACCCCTGCAACATCAGGTTTACTTTACCATCCTCATAACTTTTAAACTGTATGGCACCTCCATCCATTTCAACCGCGGGCTTCACATAATTTTCGAGCAGCTCTTTGATGCGTTTTACCACATCATCATCATCGGCGCTTACCGTATTGCTGCTTTCCACTTTCATGCTGGCAACTTCCTCTTCATTTACAACCGCTTTGCCGTCTTCTAAATATTCTTTTAAAAATTGTTTAATGGTGGGGATCACATCCTGCCAGTCTTCTGTTTCACTTGTTTTAGTGAGCGTAACAAAATTGCTGGCGATAAAAACCGATTTGATGAACGGGAAAGTGAAAAGCTCCTGTGCCAGGGGCGATGGTTTGGCGCTGGCTTCATCTGCCAGGTCGATGCTTTTACCGGGGTATAATAATTTATTGGCCACGAATTTCATCGTCTCCGGGTTTGGCGTCATTTCGGTATAGATACTGATAACGGGGTTTCCTGTCTTTATCATAGCTCAAAATTTGAAGGTCAAAGATAAGAATAAGCCCTACCACCTGTTTACGAAAACAGGAGAAAAAGGGTGCCCAGAGCTACCGGGGGCCGGTTACTCCGATGAAGCAGGTACAATCCTCAACTTTGCATAATTCAACATGATCTTCTTTTCACCATTTAGTTCAAATTGTACCGTGGCAATCGGATTGTGTGCAGCGCCCTCCATTTTTATCACTTCACCAAACCCAAATTTCTGGTGTTCTACTTTTTGCCCGGCCTGTAAATTACTGGTATCACTTGCTTCAAAACCCGCTGAAGGAATGTGCTCAACTGTTTTGTTGATGGGCTTAGCTATTAAATAAGACGGGGTTGATGTTTTACCCGGAGGCGCACCATATTGTTTTTCGGCCTGTGAAGCGGCAGAAGATTTGCCCCATCCGCCACCGAAGCCGCGATTCATTCTTTCAAACGCATTGCTGTTGCCGCTGTTCTTCATGGCGCCGCCGGCATAACTTCTGTCAAGGAATTCTTCAGATATTTCTTCCAAAAAACGGCTGGGGTCATTTTGCTGCAACTGCCCAAAGCGGTAACGTGCATTCGCATAACTCAGCCATAAACGTTGCTTTGCCCTTGTTATCGCCACATAAAATAAACGGCGTTCTTCTTCCAGTTCTTCTCTGGTGTTGATGCTCATGGCATTGGGAAATAAAGTTTCTTCAAGCCCGCCAACAAATACCACGGGAAACTCCAGCCCCTTGGCAGCATGTATGGTCATCAGTTTTACTACATCAGGATTCTGGTCTTTATCATCATCTGCATCGGTCAATAAGGTGATCTGTTGCAGGTAAGCCCCCAAACCTTTATCACCCACTTCGCCATCTTCTTCATTCATTGGTGTTTCTGTAAATTCTTTGATAGAGTTCAATAACTCCTGCACGTTCTCATAGCGGGCCAGGCCCTCTGTTGTTTTATCATTGAATAATTCCCTGACGATATTGGTACTCTTGCCAATAATTATCGCCACATCATAAGCATTCTTTTTAGTGAGTTCGCTTTGAAACATCTTTATCATCGTTACAAAGTTGTTGATGCTTTCGAGTGTGCCGCTTTTGTAACCATACCTGGCAGCATTACTGATGATTTCCCACACGCTTAAATTATTTTCATTGGCAAAGAGCACTGCTTTGTCCATGGTCGTCTTGCCAATTCCTCTTGCCGGAAAATTGATGATGCGTTTCAGTGCTTCTTCATCCTGCGGGTTCACCACCAATCTCAGGTAGGCAATAAAATCCTTTACTTCCTTACGCATATAAAAACTCATGCCACCATAAATGCGGTAAGCAATGCCCATGCGGCGAAGGGCTTCTTCAAAACTGCGGCTCTGTGCATTGGTGCGGTAGAGGATGGCGAAGTCCTTATTGAAATAATGATTGCGCAACTTTTGTTCCTGTATCGTATCGGCTGCCATCTTGCCTTCGTCATTATCCGTCATGGTGCGGACGAGGTTTATCTTTTCGCCTTCGTCATTAACGGTAAATAATTTTTTTTCTATCTGTCCTTTGTTGTTTGCAATGATCTCGTTGGCAACATGGAGGATATTTTTTGTGCTGCGGTAATTCTGTTCCAGCTTCACCAGTTTCACTTCTTCATAATCTTTTTGAAATTGCAGGATATTTTCGATGGTGGCGCCGCGAAAACTATAAATACTTTGTGCATCATCGCCCACCACGCATACATTCTCATGCATGGCACCCAGTAATTTTATAATTTCATATTGAGCCGGGTTGGTGTCCTGGTACTCATCAATTAAAATGTATTTGAATTTACGCTGGTACTTGCTCAGTGCTTCCGGAAAATTTTTAAGCAATAAATACATTTTAAACAACAGGTCATCAAAATCCATCGCCCCGTTCTTGAAACAACGCTTGCTGTAAGCATCATAGATTTGGCCAATGGCCGATCGGTTGGCACGTGCATCTTCCTGCTGTAATGCCCAGTCATTGATATATTCGGCGGGGCCGATCAATGAATTTTTAGCAGCCGATATCCTGTTATAAACTACATTGGGTTTATAATGTTTATCATCAAGGTCCAGTTCATTGATCACCGTTTTAACCACGCTCTTTGCATCATCAGTATCATAAATGGTAAAATTTGAAGGGTAACCAAGTTTGGGAGCTTCTGCCCGCAGTATCCTTGCAAACACGCTATGAAAAGTACCAATGTATAAATTTCTTGCTTCTGAATTGCCCAGTGTCCTTTCCACTCTTTCCTTCATTTCTGCAGCAGCCTTATTGGTAAATGTGAGTGCAAGGATATTGAATGAATCTACTTTATGCGCCGCCATCAAATGCGTGATACGTGTGGTAAGCACTTTTGTTTTGCCACTGCCGGCCCCGGCAATGATCATGATGGGCCCGTTAACATGTGTAACCGCTTCCCGTTGCGGTTCGTTCAGTTCGTCTAAATAATTCATGGGTGCAAGTTACGAAGGCTGTAATTGAGGTAATATGGTGTGGGGAAATAAACTTTTAATGTATGCATTATTTTTTTGGCAACACCCCCTCTCGGCTTTATCAAACGGCTTTCCAAAAAATAAATGATTGTTAAAACTGCAACCGTTGGTGTAAAATTGATCCAGGTGCTTTTACTGTCTGTTACCTTTAGTGCACTAATCTGCTAAGTGCAACACGTAGAATTTTTTCATATCAGCCATTTTAAAGAGCATTACCACCGGGTAAAACCACCGGAATCACTTGCCGGTTTCATTGACTTTTTTTGGGAAACAAAATTTGATACACTTTGGGAACAGTACCCCGAGGGGTTTTCGGATGCACTGTTTCCCAATATCGGGTACACGTATCTTATTAACCTGGGTACACCATTCATCATGCAGGTAGATAACAAACAATTCGTGATGAAAACGGACGGGTTTTTACCAAGGCATAAATCCATCGAATGTTTTCATAAGCCAGCCAATCATTTGTTTGGAATAAAATTTAAGATATCGCCGGTAATTTTTAAAACCAGGATAAACTTCGCCGAATACCGGGAATTCATTTATCCCCTCAGTTACCTGATGGAACAGGCCGTGATCAATAGTGTAAAAAAAGCGGCATCATTTGATGAAAGGGTAAAAATTCTTGCTGATTATTTTCAATCCATCATTGAAAACTATTCCGGTTCATGGGAACCCATCCGTATTGTTGCTGAGATATTACAGCATTTTGATGCAAAAAATGATTTTACTACAACGGTGGAAAATTTTGCAGCGCAATACAATGTTTCTGCAAGGACCCTGCACCGGTATTTTGAGACCACGACCAGCCTCAGCAGCAAGAAAGCGTTACAGATAATGCGCATCCGCAAAGCTGTGCAGCACCTGGCAAATTCCCCGGCGGATTTTAATTCTAAGTTATACGGTTATTACGACCATAGCCATTTTTATAAACACCTGAAAAAATTTCTGCAAAAAGATACACTCATTAAACTGCAACCACACTTACTATTATTAAGTAAAATACATAAGGAGGAACGATTGCCAAAGCGTTAAAAAAAAGCAGCAATTACTGCTGCCTTATCACCAACTGAAACCTTAAATACTTATTTGAATGGATCCGAAAATTTTACATCGGTGGTTACGCTGTTATCTGTGAGCGTTTGCAGGAAGGCAAGCACTTTTACCACATCGGGGGGCGCCACCCCGTGTGCAGGCACTCCGCCACTAAGCATTGCCGTTAGACTTGTAACGGTACCGTTATGAAAATAGGGGGCTGTATTGGCTATATTGCGCAGGCTGCTTGATTTAAAGCGGTTTTGATTGTTTATACCGGCATCATTTGGATCAAGCAGTGCAAAAGGCCCTGCAGGTTGCGATGTAAGGAACATGGGCGGGGTATGACAGCCGGCACATGCGATGGCAACCGGGCCGCCAGGTGGTGGTGGTGGTGGGGTATTAAATATTTGTTCACCTGCAGCCTCATCGGCTGTAAATGTTGCAAGCCCTTGTTTCACCTGGTCGTATTTGGATTGATAAGTAACGATAGAACGTACAAACTGTGCGATGGCCCTGGCAATTTTTACAGAATCTATCTGTGTGCTGCCAAAAGCTTTTTGAAATAAGGCAGGATAATAACTCAGTGCGGCTACTTTTGATTCCAGTTCTGCCAATGTTAATCCCATCTCTGTTGTATTCTGAATGGGCTGCAAAGCCTGGGCTTCCAGTGATGCGGCACGTTCATCCCAAAACATCTTGCCCGATTTATAAAAGCGGGCATTCAATAAAGCCATCGAATGGCGGGCGGTTAATCCACCTGCAAAACCGGTGCTAAGCCTGGCAACATCACTAAAAGAGCTTTGGGGCTTATGGCAGGAGGCACAGCTAACACTATTATTCTTAGATAAATGCTTGTCATAAAATAAAACCCTTCCAAGGGTTGCGCCATCATTGGTAAGGGGGTTATTAGCCGGCGTATTATCATTTATTGTAAGGGCATTTTGAATATGTACCGGATAGGTCATATTATAAGTGAAAGCTGTTGCCGGTAATGTTGGAGGAGGGTCGACAGGTGTGATTATGCCAGAGTTGTTATCGCTTTTAGAACATTGCTGGAATACAATGACGTTAGCTAAAAGCAATAAAACGATAGCAGATTTTCTGATGGTCATATTAATAAGGGTTTTGCTGGTTAATTCAGTAAGCAGGTATTCCGGTAAAACGAAACATGGGCCGTTTGATTGTTTAGATGGCTAAAGGCCCGAAAACCTTCGCAAGGTTTAAAAAAAATATCGGAAAACCTGAAAAAAGGCCTAAAACAACCTTTTCGCCCCTAAAACCTACCACTTTGTGGTATTGTTTTGTATCCTAAACTATCTTCTCTTTGTTGAAGCATTATAGAATAACCATTTTGGTTACCACGATATTTGGCCCGTTTACATCCACTCTTTTCTGAAAACAGGGAATAACCTTTGTAGATTTTTCTCATGCTTGAACACATCCCGTCCCGGTTCCCCGGGATGGGTCTTTTTTTGCCTCACCGGCAAGTGCTAAATAAATTACCAAATAAATACTAAAATAATTAGTGTTGATAAAATAAAACCACTATCTTTGGTTCCGAATTTACATTTACAAAGCAAAACCAGATACATCACTTTAAAAAACTAAGACAATGAGTAACGTAGAAAAAACAGAGAAATCAGAAAAATTCAAGGCGCTGAAATTAACGATGGACAAGATCGATAAGGATTTCGGCAAGGGGTCGGTAATGATGATGAGCGATAAGGGGGTTACGGAACAAGAAGTTATTTCAACAGGTTCTATCGGTTTGGACATGGCATTAGGAATTGGGGGATTGCCCAAGGGAAGGGTTGTTGAAATTTACGGTCCGGAAAGTTCGGGTAAAACAACATTGGCGATACATGTTATTGCCGAGGCACAAAAGAAAGGTGGCATGTGTGCATTTATAGATGCCGAGCATGCTTTCGATAGCAATTATGCACAAAAACTGGGGGTTGATATAGATAATTTACTGATCTCCCAACCCGATTATGGAGAGCAGGCTTTGGAAATTGCCGACCGCCTCATCCTTTCCGGCGCTTTAGATGTGGTAGTGATCGATTCGGTTGCTGCGCTTGTGCCTAAGAGTGAGTTGGAAGGAGAAATGGGCGACAGCAAAATGGGTTTGCAAGCCAGGCTGATGAGCCAGGCTTTACGTAAGCTTACTGCTACTATTTCAAAAACAAACAGCTGCTGTATTTTTATTAATCAGCTCCGCGAAAAAATAGGCATCATGTTCGGTAACCCCGAAACTACAACGGGTGGTAATGCATTAAAATTTTAGTCCTCTGTTCGCCTGGATATCCGCAGGATGGCGCAGATAAAAGATGGCGATGAATCCATCGGTAACCATGTTAAAGTGAAAGTGGTGAAGAATAAAGTAGCGCCACCTTTCCGCCAGGCCGAATTTGATATTATTTATGGAGAAGGAATTTCCAAAGTTGGCGAAATCATTGATATGGGCGTTGAGCTGGGCATTGTTCAAAAAAGCGGATCATGGTTCAGCTATAATAATGATAAACTTGGACAGGGAAGGGAAGCGGTGAAACAACTCCTGCTCGATAATCCGGAAATGGCCAATGAAATTGAAGATAAGATCAGGGAAAAAATAAAAGAGGTACAGGCATCCTGAGGTGAATGGGCAATTAGCGAAGCACTTCGAAACCTGAGCCCTATTCACCACCATCTTTCTGGGTTAGTAAATATCGGCCATGTGTGTAAAAACACGTGGCTTTTTTAATACCTTTATTCTTGCGATATAAAAACGTATAGTTGAACAAAAGAACCACTGCCCACTTAGCCCTGCTTTTTACCAACCTGTTCTTTGCCATTAACCTTAGTGCGGTAAAGCACCTTACCAATCAGCAACTGGCCGGACCATTTGGTATAAATGTAGTGCGGGTAGGCGTATGCGTTGTTTTGTTTTGGGTGATGTATTTGTTAAGACCTGTTAACATTAAAATTGAAAAACAGGATATAAAAAGATTTGTGCTTTGTGCCATAACAGGTGTTGCCATAAACCAACTACTTTTTTTAAAAGGGCTTTCTCTTACCTATTCTATTCATGCTTCTTTGTTGATGCTTACCACCCCGATCCTGATCGTCTTTATTGCAGCATGGATACTAAAAGAACGACTGGGTATTATAAAGATAGCCGGGCTTGCACTGGGAATTGCCGGCGCTGTTATACTGGTTGCAGGAAAAGAAAATTCCGGCCAGGGTAATAATATCCTTTGGGGCGATATACTGATCATCACCAATGCGGTTTCGTATACTTTTTATTTTGTACTGGTAAAACCACTGATGCTGAAATATAACCCGGTAATGATAATAAGATGGATATTCACGTTTGGATTATTGATCATACTGCCTTTTGGCTGGTCAGAATTCACCCTTATCAGATGGGAACAATTCAATACTGTTGATATCACTTGCATCATACTTGTGGTGTTTACCGGTACTTTCCTGGCCTATCTTTTTAATGTTTACGGAATAAAAATACTGGGGGCATCAACGGCCGGCTTTTATATTTATACCCAGCCGGTATTTGCTGCATTCATTTCGATGATATTTTTGAAAGAAGATCTATCGCTCTACAAAATAATAGCAGCAGCGCTTATATTCACTGGCGTCTATCTTGCCAATAAACCCGTAAAAAATGCCTGAATATTTTTTAGCAAATTCAGCCGAAGAATATGAAGCCGCCGCAAAGCTATTTGCAGCGTATGCCGAATGGCTGGCCATTGACCTCAGTTTTCAGCAATTTGAAGAAGAGCTGGCCACGCTTAAAAAAATGTATGCGCCCCCATCCGGCGGTATCATTCTTTGCAAGGACGGGAACGGATATATCGGCTGTGTTGCGATCAGGAAGATCGATATGGATACCGCCGAACTAAAACGCATGTTTGTGCAACCCGCTTACCAGCACAAAGGGATAGGAAATATATTGATGACACGCTCTATAGAACTTGCCAGGCAATGCGGTTATAAAAGGATACGCCTGGATACGCTTGATCACATGAACCCGGCGATCAGCCTTTATAAAAAATATGGGTTTACTGAAATAGCCCCTTATTATTTCAACCCTAATTCCACTGCTGTTTATTTTGAATTGAAATTATAGATTCTTCGGATAATCAAAAAAGAGGAAGGTTTTTTTTGCATTGGTAAAATCCCGCCAGGAATCAATGGCCGCATTAACAGCAAACACGCTACAGGTTGGCATATTATCAACTTTTACAGTGGCAGTAAGGCTGTTTGCAAAATCGGTAATGCCGGGGTTATGTGCAAAAACAGCAACTGTATCAAAGCCATCACTAAACTGTTCAATTACTTCATAAAAGATTTCTGCTGGAGCATGGTAAAGTGCACTGATAAAAATAATATCATCTTCTGTTCGTGCAAATACTTCACCAAATAAAAGAGCTGTCTTTTTTGCACGTTTTGCAGGGCTGCTTACAAATGCATCGATCCCTATCTTTTTCTGCAATAAACGCCTGGCCATTTCGGGAGCATCTTTTTTGCCACGATCATTCAGGGGGCGCTCAAAATCATTGAGTGTAAAAACCGTCTCTGCCTTTGCATGTCGTATGATAAGCAATGTTTTCACGGATTAAAATTAAAAATAAATACCGCATCTTTACCATTCAATTTAAAAGATCTTCATGAAAACAATAATAGCAGCCCTCTTCGCCCTATCTTTTTTTTCGTGTAATAACAGTAAAACCGAAACAAGCCCGGCAGATACAGTTACAAAAAAAGGTACCAGTGATACCCTGCATACCATTACCGCAGACAGTGCCAGCGAAGAATACGCTTATATAACCGGGATTGAAAAAACACATGATAGTATTTTCATAAAAGCGGATTATGTACAGTTCTTTAATGGTCCGGATGTACTTAAGGAAGCCCAAAAAAGGCATAGGGCCGATACGAGCTTTGACAAAGATGGGAAAATACAGGACGTGTTTGTTCCGGACGATTACTTTATTGTGAATGACGACAAACAACTGCGCACATTATATTTACCCGGCAGTACAGGCATAACTATGGATACAGAAATAGCAGGAGAAAAAACAAAGAACATAAATACCTATGCATATTTCAGACAACATTTTAAAAACAGCCTGTTTAAATTGATGGTAAAAAATAATGTCGTTACAGCAGTTAAGGAAGTGTTCCTGCCGTGATATTCCTTATTAATAGCCCCTCACATTCTTTCCTTCCATATAATTCATAAAGGCTTTATTACAAACCCTGTTACCACCCGCTGTAGGATAGTTGCCGGTAAAATACCAGTCGCCCAGGTTGGTAGGGCAGGCTTCATGTAAAGATTCGATGGTTTGATAAATTACTCTCACCGGGATATTAATATCTTTTGGCGTTATCAATTCAGCAATTTTATTGGAGATCTCATCCAGTGTAAATGATTTGTATAACTGGCGTACAATATTTTCGGTATGTAACTGATTATTTCTTTGCAACTCTTTGCATTTGTACAGCAATTCGGTAAGCAGTTTTTCCTGTTTTCTTTCCTGTAATAATGCAATAGCGGCACGAAAGGCAATAAAATCACCCAGCTTGCTCATATCAATACCATAACAATCAGGGTAGCGTATCTGCGGTGCAGAAGAAACAACGATGATGTTTTTTGGCTGCAGGCGGGAAAGCATCCGGATAATACTTTCCTTTAAAGTAGTTCCCCTAACAATACTGTCATCAATTACAACAAGGGTGTCTTCATTTTTACGAACCGTGCCATAAGTAATATCATATACGTGCTGCACCATTTCATTGCGGCTTACATCTTCCGTGATAAAGGTGCGCAGTTTTACATCTTTTATCGCGATTTTTTCTATCCGTATTTTGCGGTTAACCATTTCCGTTAACTTATCTTCATCAAAATCTTTATTCCAGCTTAAAATGCGTTCAACTTTTATTTTATTAAGATAATCCTCGGCACCTTTCAGCAAACCATAGAAAGCGGTTTCTGCGGTATTGGGAATAAAGGAGAAGATGGTGTTTTTAAGGTCATAGTTAATGGCTTTTAAAACAGTATCACTAAGATTGTATCCCAGTGCAATCCTTTCGCGATAGATCTTTTCATCACTGCCCCTGCTGAAATAAATGCGCTCAAAACTACAGGCCTTGCGTTCTTTTACCGGCACGATGGTTTCAATGGAAAAACTTCCATCGGCCTTAACGATCAGGGCACAGCCCGGCGTTAATTCCTGTACTTCATTTTCCCCAACATTAAAAGCTGTTCTTATAGCAGCCCTTTCGCTGGCGGCCACTATCACATCATCATTGATATAATAATAAGAAGGGCGAATACCATGCGCATCACGCATTACAAAAGCATCGCCATTACCCAGCATGCCGCTGAAATGAAAACCACCATCAAATAAGGGCACAGCTTTCCTCAACACTTTAACAATATCCATCTGCCCGGGAAAAGCAATATCAGCCTGTACCACAAAATGATGTAATACTTCCATCATCGCCGCAAGATCGCTCTGGCGTTGAAATTCACCTGGATCAATATTAATCAATCCGAATAATTCTTCGGTATTAACCAGGTTAAAATTTCCGGCAAGGGCAAGGTTTCTTACCGGTATAGTATTGCGTTTAATAAAAGGGTGGCAGAATTCTGTATTATTTTTTCCCTGTGTTCCATAGCGCAGATGGCCTAATAAAACCTCTCCTAAAAAATTAAGGTGGCCTTTCATTAAACCAGGGTGATTCTTAATATCGGGTTGGTGCTTTTCTAGTTCATTAATTTCATTAGCGATCTGCGAAAAAATATCTGCAATAGGTTGCAAGGTACTGCTGCGCAGGCGTTGCATAAAAGGATAACCAGGTTCTGTATCCAGTTTAACAGCGGCAATACCGGCACCGTCCTGGCCGCGGTTATGCTGCTTTTCCATCAGCAGGTACAACTTGTTAAGGCCGTACAATACTGTTCCATATTGTTGTTGGTAATAACTGAAAGGTTTGCGGAGACGAATGAAAGCAACGCCGCATTCGTGTTTAATTTCGTCGCTCATGATGTAGAGTGAGCGGCGAAGTTAGGGTAAAAACCTGAGACGTGAAGTGACAAAGGCGAGCAATAAAATACAAGACGTGAGAGATGAAACCTAAACACACTTTCTCCCATTTCACCACCCCATTTCAGTTCATTATAATCCGCTTAAACACAAGCCAATTTGAACAAGCTTCGTATCTGCAGCAACTCCGTCTTTAAAAATACTGTTGATCTGGTAACTGCCGTATAAAGAAAAATGGCCATAGCCAATCCTTGCTGTAGCAGCCAGCCGGGTTGAATTGAAAAAACGCTTACTGGATTCTTTTTCTGTATAGGCATTTATTGAAGCGCCCGTTTTACTTTCGGGCGATTTACCCTTTGTATGCGCACTTAAAAGAGTACCCACTTTTACGCCCAGTGCAACCTTAATGCTTTTACCATCATTTTCGGGATTAGAAGAAAACCTTAACTCTACCGGTGCTTCAAGGAAAGCCGTGGTTAATTTATATTTTTTAAAATGGTCAAGGGTGTCCAGATTATGGAAAGGGAGATAAGTAGTGAGGGATTTAACATCAATACTTTCATTTGTAAAAAACATACTACTGGTACCAATACCGATACCGAAGGCTGCACTGAAACGCGGACTGCCTTTAAAGGGTTTATCCATCATTACATAAATATTTGCACCCCTGGATAAACTCTTGATATGTGAACTGACGCTGTCCGGGGCTCCCATCCAATGGTCGCTCGTAAGCTGTAACATGATATGGTCCCCGGCCCTACCCGTAACCTTATCCCAGTTTTTTTTGGTTTTGGCTTTTTGGGCAAATGCAGCAGATACGGATACAACTGCAAAAACTACTAGTACTATTTTCTTCATAATTAAAACTTGATTGGCAAAATTAGATGCCATATGGGTTAACGAAAGGTTAAAGAACTATAAAAAAATCGCCCGAAATTAATCGGGCTATTTTTGTTGTGGGCCCACCTGGGCTACGCCCTATTTGATAAATTTTTCCCTCTTTTTATAGCTTTTTATACTTGGATAGCCTCTAATTCACTCAAATCCTCTTTGATAATATCCAAATTAGTAAAAGTCTTAAATTTTAAAAAAGCTTTGCAGACAACCAATAGGACAACCAGTAATATTAATAAAATAACTGATAAGATATGATTCCGCAGTTCAATTTCTACCTCAAAGATATTCAATCAGCAAATTCCACCCCAATTTATTTGCAATCGAAGTTTGATTATCAACGTCTAATGCTTACCGCAGGAGAAAAGATTCTGCCTGCACATTGGGATTTTAATGGAAAAAGGGCAATTGTGAAGTACAACAAGATCGAATATCCACAGTTAAATGACTGGCTG
>JAYWAN010000056.1:0-6208 GCA_043782405.1 Chitinophagaceae bacterium | reverse complement strand
ACCGCATGGGTGTATTGGTAGCGATGAATAAACACGCTTATGAAGCAGGTAAAGACGTGGCGATGCAAATTGCAGCCATGAATCCGTTGGCAGTGGACGAAACTTCCATCCCTGCTGAAACCATCGCAAGAGAAAAAGAAATCGCTATCGAGCAAATCAAGGCTGAAGGCAAACCGGCTGAAATGGCTGAAAAAATAGCCATCGGTAAAGTAAACAAGTTCTTTAAGGAAAATACTTTAATGGCACAACCTTTTGTAAAGGACAATAGCAAAAGTGTTGCAGATTACCTGAAAAGTGTAGATGCCGACCTGAAGGTTACAGCATTTGTACGGGTAGCATTAGGATAATTACTGTCATACGAAAAATAAAAAAAGCAAAACGAAAGTTTTGCTTTTTTGTTTTATGGGCCCTGGAATTAATTATCGTATGTTGAATTTATAGGTATTGTACAAATACGTTGCTGTATCTCTCACAAAACTGGTATCTGCGGGGTTCTTATTGCCGTAATAATGTTTTTTATAAAACCTGATCTCTGTTTCTCCTTTTTTTATGGCTTTATATATTTCCAGTTTTGTTGATATACCACCAGCCTCATCCGGGTTACTGAATGTTTTACTTTCTACATACTGAAAAAATTCCTTATCCATTTCTTTCCAGTAATCAAATTCTTTGAAACGCTCCTGATCAATACCTTCTCTTTCGCTGCTTTGCAGCGCAAAGGTTTTTGCAAGTTCCATTTTGTTTACAATGCTATCCTGCGGATCAAGGTGCTTCTTCATTTCCTTATCAAGCCTTGCGGACGCCTTCCCGCTATCATTATTGCAGGATGAAATGACTACTGCAAGGGCGATGAAAATATATTTCATAAAATAAATTGAAACCCGCTAAATAGGCACTAAATATAGATACATACAGTGCTTTAGGAATATTTATTTTTACCTGGCATATACACCATTGGGTGATACAACGCTTGCAGGCCCGCCACTGATTCCGAAAGGCGGAATAATAATCCTGATGTCTTCACCGTTTACTTTTAGTGAAACTTTTTTTGCATGGATTTCCACGCCCTGCTGGTAAAATGGCGGCATAGCAGAAGGTTTCCTGTCAATTAAATAAGGATCACTGAAATCACTCATCTCTACTTCAAATGTATATCCGCCAACAACGCATTTGCTTACTGCCTTATCTGCACTAATGTCGATTGTAATGGCGCCGGTTAAAACAGGCGCCTGTTCAAAAGGCGTACCTGCAAAAATATTCGGCCCAAAATATCCGCCAACCGCATTATCAGTACTTACAAAACCCATTACCAGCGGCAATGCAGTTGGGTCAGGTGCCCAAAGGATCATTCCGCTTGGTGCATTTCCTGCCGGTGTATTTACCATACGGCCGAGATGAATAATTACGTTTGGCATTTGCAGGTCGGGAGCTGTTACAGCTACCAGGTCGATACCACCTTCCCAACTCATCCATTTTGATACATTGTTCATAAAATAATTTTTTGTTTATGCTGGTAAAAATATTGTTTAAACAGATCGTATCATCTACCCACCAATGGGTATTTTTAATGTAGCAGCCGTTATTAACCTGTTTATGGGAACCCATTTTTATTGTAATATTGGCCATGCAAAACGACCAGCATTACTTTGATGCCAACAAGGACTCCTGGAATAAACGTACAGCGGTCCATAAGGATTCAGCTTTCTACGACCTTGCAGCTTTTAAAAAAGGAGAAACATCACTTAATGCCATTGAACTGGAGGCGCTGGGTAATGTAAAAGGCAAAACATTATTGCACCTGCAATGCCATTTTGGAATGGATACCATGAGTTGGGAAAGAGAAGGAGCGATCGTTACCGGTGTTGACCTGAGCGATGAAGCTATCAAACTGGCAGAAAAGATCGCTGATGAATTGAACCTGAATGCAGCATTCATCTGCTGCAATATTTATGATCTGCAACAGCACCTGGATAAAAAATGTGATATTGTTTTTACCTCATACGGCACCATCGGCTGGCTACCCAACCTGGACAAGTGGGCGTCGGTCATTGCTTACTATTTAAACCCGGGCGGTACTTTTTATATTGCCGATTTTCATCCCACACTCTGGATGATGGATGAGAATTTTCAGCATATCAAGTATAATTATTTTAATAGGGAAGTGATCATTGAAGAAATGAATGGAACATACTCCGACAGGTCGGCGCCTATTAAAACCATGAATTATGGCTGGAACCACCCCTTCAGTGAAATATTTTCAGCTTTAATAAAAAATAACCTCGTCATTGAACAGTTCAGTGAATTACCCTACTCCCCATACAATTGTTTTAATAATATGGAGCACGGAAGTGATGGCATGTGGCGGATAAAAGGGATGGGCGAAAAAATGCCGGTGATGTATTCAATAAAGGCAGTGAAAAAAATATAAAACCTATCTTCGTAAAAAATATTCAATTCATGC
Organism: Chitinophagaceae bacterium; assembly: GCA_043782405.1. GTDB lineage: Bacteria > Bacteroidota > Bacteroidia > Chitinophagales > Chitinophagaceae > Ferruginibacter. The sequence continues at coordinate 3,747 of JAYWAN010000056.1, read as the reverse complement.
TCCCCAAGTATAAACGAATCTTACTGAAACTTTCCGGTGAATCTTTAATGGGCGACAAAAATTTTGGTTTAGACAGTGATGTGATTGCCCGTTATGCACAGGATGTAAAAAGTGTTACAGAATTGGGTGTACAGGTGGCTATTGTGATTGGCGGTGGTAATATTTACCGCGGTATGAATGAAGCAGAAAGCGGTATTGAAAGGGCACAGGGAGATTACATGGGTATGCTGGCTACTGTCATAAACGGGATGGCAGTACAGAGTGGACTGGAAAAAGCCGGTGTATATACCCGGTTGCAAAGCGCTATTAAAATGGAACAGATCGCAGAACCTTATATACGGCGCAGGGCTATGCGCCACCTTGAAAAAGGAAGGGTGGTGATATTTGGAGCAGGTACAGGTAACCCTTATTTTACTACCGATACAGCCGGTTCGTTGCGGGCTATTGAAATAAAAGCGGATGTGATCCTGAAAGGAACAAGGGTGAATGGTATTTATTCTGCTGATCCCGAAAAAGATCCAACTGCAACAAGATTTGAGACTATTTCATTTGCAGATTGTATTCAGAAAAACCTGAAAGTGATGGATATGACCGCCTTCACCCTATGTATGGAAAACAACCTCCCCATTGTTGTTTTTGATATGAATACCCCGGGAAATTTATTAAAAGTGGTAACGGGAGAAAAAGTAGGGACCCTGGTAAGTTAAACACACTGGTCAACCCGGTATAAATAAAAGCGGCTACCCTATACAGGTAGCCGCCTGGCTTTTATGAATTGCACAACTAGAGAGTACTTAAAAAATTTAAAATGTCGGACAATGATTTTTTTACCGGTGTTATTGCTACGGGCTGGATGCCGGTGTTGGAAGCAGGCACAGTGGTAGTTGTATTCTGGAACCCCAAAAAATAATCATTACCCTGTTTGGATATTACCACTACTGTGATAGCTTTCCCAACAGGTAGTTTGCCTGTACTGAATTTCCTTGTTGTATTATCTCCATACATGCCGGCAACCGAACGAAAATCTTTAAATACGGTATAGGCGATGGTATTAGCATTGGTAAAATAAGAAGCAAGTTCAGCGGTTACAGATACACGTGATATACCTAGGGTATCATAAAAATAATCAGCGTTTATCCATCGCAGGTGATTAGTCTGTATCTCGTAATTCTGTGGTGTTATAGTGAGCGTATTATTTACCAGGTCAGTGTTAGGTAGCCAGTTAAAGCGTTCCGGGTTGGATTCGACCCCCATGAATAATTTCATCTGTGTGCTGATGGGAAGATCCGCTGGGTACCTCAACTGGATCTTGATATTGGATGCAAGCTGAAGTTCCTGGTTATCTTTTTTTAATCGAATGAATATTTCACCACCACTCACCAGTAACCTGTCATTTGACGTGGTAGGTTTATTGAGCTTTATCATGTCCCCCTTCTTTTTTACCAGCATCAATTCCACCTGTACGGTACCGGTGATTGCCTGGCCTGCATTACCAACACAGCTATTGGGGGGGAAACCACATTGTAAACCGAATGGGGTGTTTATATAAGCTGTATTATTGTTTACCTGGAAACTATCCGTATAGGCTATAGGTGAAATATTATTTTTCAATTCAGCAACCGGCATCGTGGAAGTTGTGCTGCTGTACCAACTGGTATCCGGTCCGTTAAGCTGCCCCGCATCAGGTACAAATACATCAATATTTTTTTGACAGGCATTTAATAAAAAGCCGGTAGTAAATAAAATGACTATAATTATTTTCCTGTTCATTTTTTTATTTTTTGTCATAGCTGTCAATAATAAGATACTTTATCATCGGTATTTGTTGCCTGCTATTTCAGGTCAACCCTTATCCCTAACCGCAACCCAACTGTACTGTATTTTTGTTTCAGCGTTAAATTGTCTTTGTTTATGGGTGTAAAATTGTACCGGAAATAAGGCTCGGCCATTACATGCACTTTTTCATTCAGTTTATAATAAACAGAGGCAGAACCCATAAAACCCAGACCGGCATTTGTTTTAAACCCGTATGGAGAAGAGCCTTTTCCCGTAGTGATATTAACCGGCTGAAGAGTGGTATCCAGCACTTCACCTTTTTGCCAGCTATATATATTTACTACCGCACCGGCGCTTATATTGGCGTGTAGTTTTCCATTACCCATTTCATACCCCACCAATAAAGGCACATCAATGCTTCGGTATTTATTATGTGTTGTTTTGTAACGGGTGCCTGTTGTGATATAGCTGCCCGTGGTATCGCCATTGGCATTAATGATATAGGTTATCTGCACCAGGTTACCCTGTATAAAAGTGAATTTTTCATTTATCTGGCTATAATTAATTCCTGTCCTGATGCTCATGGAATTACCGAACACCCTGGTATAACGTATGCCGGCACTGTAGGCCGAGGAGACTTTAGCGCTCTCTTTTCTTTTCTGCAGGTATACAGAGTTTCCGGTATCACTGAGTTTTCGGATTGCAAAATCGGGGCCGGCATATATTTCAATATATTTTTTATTGCCTGCGGCATCTTTTTCCATCGAAGGACAATCGGGTAAAAACCAGAAAGGAGATTTACGTTTTTGCAGCTCGGGTTTTGAGTTTGCCCTTACTGAAATTTTTTGCGCTTCGTACAGTAGTCTTCCAAGGAGGCTGCCTTCACCGGGTAAATCATCTGTTGTGCCCGAAACTATTCCCATTGAACTATTATCCTTATTGGTTAAAGGGCCAGCGCCGGTAATTCTTTTTTTGTTGGTATTGGCAGGGGGGGCATCATTTACTGATTCAATCGATGGGGCACTAACACCCATCCGGGTAACTGCAGGCAAATTCATTTTCTTGCTGTTGTTCACCGGTTCATTTGCAGGGTTATTATTTTCAGTTGGTAAAACAACTGTAATAATTGGCGCTGCCGTTTTGTTGCTGGTGATATTATTATTTTCAGGAGAGGATACCTGTATATTAGTAACCTGCTTATCTTTTTCAAATAAAGCAGAAGTATCATTTTTTGCAGTGGCCGGTTCTGAAGAATTTTTAAATAATAAATATGCACCGCTGCCACCAGCTATTAATAAGCCCAGTAAAACCAATATATTCCTGCTGTTAATTAAACTGAACCAAAAGCCTGCGGGTCTTCTTTTATTTTTTTCCGCAATAATATTTTCCCAGATGCGCGGGTGCACATCGGGAGCGTAGTTGCTGAACTGCTCTTTTATATTTTCATCAAAGTGTTGGTTATTGTTCATACCGCAACTTTTTGCATTTCTAAAATTTGTTTTTGCAGCATATTACGGGCTTTTACCAATTGGCTCCTGCTGGTGCCAGGCTGTATGCCCAACATTGCTGCTATTTCATCGTGCTGATAACCTTCTATTACATATAAGTTAAAGATCAACCTGTAACCGTCCGGTAAATTATTGATCAGGTCCAGCAACTCTTTTTGGGTCAAATGCGAATAGGCCGATGGTTCCATTCCGCTTTCATCCCTGTCCTTTATCTCATAGCCACTCACTTCCTTTTCGTAGCGGCGCAGCGAATATTTTTTTAGCGCCGTGTTTACCATTATCCTTCTTATCCATCCTTCAAATGATCCTTCAAATTTAAACTGGTGTATCTTTTCAAATATCTTTATAAATGCATCCTGTAATATATCTTCTGCATCCGCACTGTTGCGGGCATAACGGTTACAAACACCCAGCATACGCCCGGCGTATCGGTTAAAGACCTCCTTCTGGCAGGCGGCTTCTT